>DATNRC010000687.1:0-5724 GCA_036703705.1 Candidatus Obscuribacterales bacterium | reverse complement strand
GCCGCTTTTCGGAAACAATCCTCCCCGAAGACGCCAAGGCCAAACAACTGGCAATGCTGGTCAAGAGCACAGCAAAAGGCGAAGCGCCTCAGGAGCCGCCGCAAGAAGAAGCAACCGACCAGAAGGTTGCCCTCGCCACCGCCTTCCAGCGCCTCGCTCAAAGCTATTGCGATCAGGGCAATTACGCCGACGCCCAGCAGGTTTACGAGCGCATTTTGGTGAATCGCATGAACGAACTCGGACCAAATCACCCGGAGCTGACCGTCGATCTCACAAATCTTGCCGGCGTGCTATGCGCGCAGGGCAAGTTCAATCAAGCCGAGCCCTTCATGCGGCGGACCGTTTCCATCTTGGAGAACGTTCCCAACGTGCATCCGCTGAAGCTTGCCGACGCGCTGGGCATGCTCGGTGAGATTTATTTCCGGCAGGACAAATACTTCGACAGCGAAGATCCGCTATTGAAGGCGCTTCAGCTCCGGCAAGACTTCCTTGGTGAGAATCACCCCGATGTTGCCGACTCGCTTTCAAGCTACGCCAAGCTCCTCAGGAAGACTAATCGTCAGCCTCAAGCCGAGAAACTCTATGCACAGGCGCAAGAAATTCTGGCCAAGCGCAACGACGAGTCTTCGGTGCCCTCGTAGCGCCTCTTAGTCATTCTGATGGCAACCCCCACACGAGCCGAGAACAAAAGCGCGATGGAACGCGCGCAGCGTGCGGCTGGCGCGAGCAAAAGGGCGAGGGAACGTGAGCAGCGTGCGGCTGGCGCAGGCAAGAGCGCGACGGAACGTGAGCAGCGTGCGGCTGGCGCAGGCAAGAGCGCGATGGAACGCGCGCAGCGTGCGGCTGGCGCGAGCAAAAGGGCGAGGGAACGTGCACGGCGTGCGGCTGGCGCAGGCAAGAGCGCGACGGAACGCTGGCAGCGCCTGGCTGACGCTGCCTATCAATCATGGAAGGAAGGCAATTTCCAACGTTATGAGAAGATGGTCAGACGCGCCTTTGCGGTGGCCGAACGCTTCCAGCAAGGAGATGAGCGTTTGACTCACAGCCTGTTGAGTCTTGGCAATCTTCTTCTCTGGCAAAACAGGATCGAGGAAGCCGGTCCTCTGCTGCTTTCGGGTTTGAACTCTGCCAGGCTGGGCTCATCGCCAAACAGCGATTACATGATGCGCGCCCTGGTTGCGGCAGGCAACTATTATCTAGCCCTTGAAGACTTTCGATCGGCGCAAAAATACTTTCTTGAAGCTCACCAGCGGTGCAGAACAAAAAAGAGGTTAATGAAAGCACTGGCAGGCGGGTGTTGCGACGGGCTCTATCGTCTCAATTTCAATCGAGCCTCTGCGCAAATGAGCAGGCGCCGCTACGCGACAGCGTACACTTACTTCCAGCGAGCGCTTTCCGTGTTGCATGAGTCTGTCGACCAACAGCAACTGCGCACCATACGCGCGCTGTCCGGCATGGCTGCCTGCGCGCAACGAAGCAAGCAGCTCGAAATGGCGTTACCCGTTCTCCGCCGCCTCTTGAATCTATGCGAAAGCAGCGGAGAAGCCACCGCCGACGATATCAAATACATTGCCGGCATTTTGCATCAACTGAAGAAACAGGCTTTAGAAAGCAAAGGTAACGCCTCGGCTATAAAAACCCTGGAAAATTTGGATGCGAAACTTCGCAAAGCCGCTCAGAACGCGCTCCATACAGCGAGACCCGCATCAGCAAGGCGCCTGCGCATATCGGAAAAGCACCACGGTATTGCTGTCGCCGATCCTTATCGCTGGCTCGAGAAGCTTGATTCTGAGGAAGTTGAGAAATGGATCAGCGCTCAATCAGAATACACAGCGCTCTACCTCTCTTCCCTGCCCGGACGGGGCGAAATCACCAGCATGTTGTTGAGGAATTACAGCAGTCCGTCATATTCCGTCCCTGTCAAGGCAGGCTCGCACTATTACTACAAAGTCTATGGCCGCAATCAGCCGCAAACCGCGCTCTTTCGGAGAGCAAGAATGAGCGGCAAGGGGAAAATGGTCGTCGATCCAAAGCTTCTCATCGATTCCGACGACCAGTGGATCACCAACTATTTCCTGAGCGGCAACGGCAGATACATGGCCTTCGGCGTAAGCGAATATGGCTCCGATTGGCAGTTCTGGCGCATATATGACCTGAAGCGCGAACGTCTTCTTAATGAGCGAATTGACGGGCTCAAAGACGACTACGTCATCTGGTCCAACGACGGCAAAGGGTTTTTCTATGTGAAATTCAAGACACCAAGGGGCGCTTCCCTGCGTACGGCGGTGAGCAGGATGCCCGCTGTCTACTACCATCGCATTGGCACCCGGCAAGAAGACGATATTCTTGTTTATGAAAGACCAGACAAGCCGCACTGGTACCTTGGCCTCGGCTCTTCGTCCGACGGTAAATGGCTCATAATCGGTGCCTGGCACAACAAAAACGCCCACAATCGCATTTTCGTCAAACCAACGTCCTCGCTCTCGGCCAAAGCGATTCCGCTTTTCCCCGATGCCGACGCTCGCTACATTTTTGTCGATGCCGTCGGCGATGAATTGCTGTTCGTTACGGACAAAGACGCGCCCCTCAGGCGGCTTATATCCGTATCCATAAGGGGCATGCGTGAAAAGGAGCTCATTGCGCAATCCACTGACGTGCTACTTGCCGCTGCCGTCGCCGGGAACAAGATTCTCGCTCACTACCTGAAAAAACAGCATTCACGACTCTCGGAGTTCTCTCTCAAGGGAGAATTCCTGCGCCACATCGCTCTGCCATTTGCGGGAACCGTGACGGAGATAAGCGCCGCGCCTCAGGTGAAGGAAGCATTCATCGCGCTCACATCATTCACTGATCCGCCGGGCATATACGTCCGCCATGCGACATCAGCCAAAGTTCAAGCAGTGCTGAAGCCGCGATTTGCTGCCGCCAGATCCCGATACACAACCAAAAGTGCCTATTTTACGAGCCCCGACGGGACAAAGGTGCCCATTTTCGTCGTGTGCCAGAAAGATTTGCCGCGCGACGGCAACAATCCGACTCTGCTTTATGGCTACGGCGGCTTCGCCGTCAATATGACGCCTTCTTACTCCTACGACGTCATGACGTGGATTGAGATGGGTGGCGTTTATGCGGTGCCAGCACTGAGGGGCGGCGGAGAGCTGGGTTCTGACTGGCATCGCAACGGCACCGGAGTACTCAAGCAGAACACATTTGAGGACTTTATAGCTGCCGCCGAGTGGCTCATCCAACAAGGTTATACGCAACCGGACAAACTGGCGATCATGGGTGCGAGCAACGGAGGGCTTACCGTTGGAGCAGCAATCACTCGCAGGCCCGATCTTTTCAAAGCCGCAATCATCATCAACGGCTTGCTCGATATGTTGCGCTTTCACCGCTCCACGCTTGCCTGGACCTGGCACGCCGAATTCGGCACGCCCAAGAACAAAAGTGACTTCTCCGTTCTCTATGCCTATTCACCACTGCATCGCGTCTCCCACCGGCATGCGTATCCGGCGACACTCATACTGGCAGGCGAGATGGACGACCGCGTCGTGCCCTGGCATAGCTATAAGTTCGCCGCCGCCCTGCAACACGCTCAGAACGGCGCAAATCCCGTCTTATTGCGAGTGGAGAGAAAAGAGGGTCACGGCAGCATCCGCCCATCGGACCGCGTCGCCGACCAATTACTCTTTCTCATGCAGGCGCTCGGCATGAGAAGCCCGTCCGCCTCAGGGGCGAAAAATCGCCGTTCCTCCAGAGCCAATCCAGGGGTCAGTCGGCAAGCTCGTCGTGCAACTCCTCATCGGCCGGCACGAGCGGCAAAATGATATCAAATGTGGTGCCCTTTCCCGGCTCACTGTCACATTGAATCGTTCCCTGATGCCCTTCCGCGATGCGCCGGCAGACATAGAGCCCGAGTCCCGTGCTGCCGCTGCTCCGCATCCTGTCCGGAGCGCGCCAGAATCTCTGGAAGAGGGTCGGCAAAAGCTCTTTAGGGATGCCTCGCCCGTTGTCCTTAACTTGAAGGCGCAGATGGGCTCCCTCATGGAAGGCTGAAACAAAGACTTGAGAGTCTTGTCCGCTGTATTTGATGGCGTTGTCCAAAAGGTTAATCAGCAAGCGCCGGACAGCTCCTCTGTCCAGGAGCACAACCGGCAGCTCGGGCGCCACCGAAGAAACCAGAGAAATATTCTTGCTCTCAGCAAAAGCGCTGAGCTCCTGAACGCATTCTGCCACGATATCCCGCATCACGGCAGGCATCGATGAAAACTGCTGGGCTCCGGCCTGCTCTTGATAGGCAAAAAGCAAATTGTGCACCATCCAGAGCACATGCTTGTTGCTGCGGCGCAGGGCTTCCAGTCCTTCTTTCAGCTGGTTCGGCAATGCACCGAGCGAGCCCGTGAGCACGTGTTGCAGAAAACGTTCGGCTCCCACCAGGGGCACTTTCATGTCGTGGGCGAGCGTAGCGACGAACTCATCTCTCTGCGCGGCAATTTGCACGCGATTGGTTACGTCCTCGGCAATGAGGACAAAACCCGTTACGACGCCTTCTGACGACTTGGTAGGCCAAATGAGCAAATTGAAAAACTGCGGTCGGGCAGGATCATCGGAAAGTGGGCATTCGAGCAAGCGAACCGGGCTGTCGCTGGCGATAGATTCGTGGAAAGAGCCGGGCGAAAGACAGAACACAACATCAGAGATGTTCCGCCCGACGACTTCTTCGCCGACGAGATTCATGCACTCTATGAACGCTTGATTCGCTTCGCAGATTTTCAAGTCTCTGCTCAAACGCACGATTCCGACCGGCGCGAATTCGAGGATTTGCTTGATAGTCGCTTTCTCGCGCTCCAGCCCGACGATGGTTCGCTCTTCCGCTCGCCTGCGCTCCACAGCGCAGCGTATAGACTTGAACAGCATTTCCAGATCGAGCTCGCCTTTTACGAGATAGTCCTGCGCTCCTCGTTGGACCAGCTCGAGAGCCAATTCTCTGCGATCGAGATCGGTGAGTATAATGACCGGAACCTGCGGGGCGCGCCGCTGCAATTGGCGGAAAGTGTCGCCTTCAACCGCTATGTCCAGAAGGACCGCGTCGATGCCCCCCTTCTGCACACGGCGCACGGCGTCTGGTAGTTTGTCTACCCGTTCGACGTACACAGGCATGCATTTGATTTTGCTCAGCTCTTGAGCGAGCTCCTCATCATGAGAATCGCCGCCACCAACCAGGAGCACTGTGAGAATGCTCAGGTCGAAGGTCGTCTCAAATGGCTTTTGCGTCTGCAACGATGTTAACCAACCAGGAAAGAAGTGACGGCCAAGCCAACCGAATCCAGAGGAGTTCCGTAAAAAATGCTCGAGGCCCGCGTCACGAATACAGTGTTCCCATAGTCACGTATTTACGAAACTCCCTCAAAAGAAATAATCAAATTGAGGGATGAGTTCGGGAATGAATTGAGGGACGAGTCCGGGAATACCCATCAGGATTATGCCCGCGGAAGCGCAGAAATAAATCTGGCGTTCCCGATATGGAGCTGCGGCGGCCCATTGCCAGCTGTCGGATCTTTCCCTGGAAAGGGCGAAAGCTCATTACTGCCCACTACGACACGATTGGCAGGACTATTCCGCTCAATCCAACTTGTCCCTGGCGAAAGGTCACTGCGGCCCATTACGACATGATTGTGGGCCAGCTGACACAAGCACAGGTTGAACCCCTTTTGGAATTGGCGG
>DATNRC010000686.1:0-7648 GCA_036703705.1 Candidatus Obscuribacterales bacterium | reverse complement strand
CGTCTCAACAAGTTTTGCCGCCTGAGTTATCGAGCCAGGAACAAGCATTTCCCTGACGACATCAGAACCAATCGTCTTCGCTTTCAGGCCGTGGGCGACGACTATCTGGCTGGCGCCCTCGACCACCGGTCCGCCCAGTCTGCGCTCAAGCGGCAGTTCGGCATACACGACATCCGATCCTTCCTTCACAAAAAACGCTCCATTCTTCCCAGGAATGGCAATCGGCGTCACCTCCGCTTTCGTTACCTGCGCTTTTCTCGGTCCATACTGGATTTCACCGGACTGAACCACTACGCGACCGTCCTTGGTTCCTGCAACCGCCGTCCATGTGACTCCGTCTATGGTGGCTTTCTGCCCTTCGCGGACACCAGGCACTATTTCCTTGGCCGCTGCCGGCGCCCCGGCCGACCCTTTGCGCTGAGCTTCCTCCAATCTGGCGAGCAGGTCTGCCTGCGCCTTTTGCAAGTCAGCAATCTGCTTCTCGTATTGAGCCTTTTCTGTTCCGGCTTTCTCTTTCGCCTCTCTTTCTGCACCAGCCAGCTTTTGTGCCAGCTCCTGTTGCGCTTGTTGCATTTCTGCCACTTTGCGTTCATGCGCGGCTCTTTCCGTCTTTGCGGCTGCCTCAATTTCCTTGTTTCTTGACTGAGCCTGCTCGAGTTTTGTCCTCAGGTCTTGCTGCGCTTTCTGCATGTCGGCAATCTGCTGTTCGAGCACAGCCTTTTCCGTGGCGCTGGCGGTCAGCGCTTCTTTGCTCTTTCTTTCGGCTTCCGCCAGTTTCGCAGCAAGGTCTTGCTGCGCTTTTTGCATGTCGGCAATCTGTTGTTCGAGCGCAGCCTTTTCCGTGGCGCGGGCTAGCACTGCTTCCTGGTTTTTTCTCTGCGCTTCTTCGAGCTTGGTGGAAAGTTCTTGCTGTTGCTTTTGCATATCAGCAATTTGCCGCTCGTGCGCGGTGCGCTCGCTCTGCGCCGTTTCGCTTGCTTCCTTTGCCTTGCGCTGCGCTTCTTCCAGCTTGGTTGTCAGTTCTTGCTGCCCCCGCTGAAGATCGCTGATTTGCGCTTCGTATGCAGCTTTTTCTGTGCGGGCCGCATCACTCGCTTCCTTTGCCTTGCGCTGTGCTTCTTCCAGCTTGCCGCTCAAATCCTTTTGCGCCTGCTTGAGGTCGGCAATCTGTTGCTCGAGCGCAGCCTTTTCCGTGGCGCTTGCTAGCGCCGCTTCCTGGTTCTTTCTCTGCGCTTCTTCGAGCTTGGTGGAAAGTTCTTGCTGTTGCTTTTGCATATCAGCAATTTGTCGCTCGTGCGCGGTGCGCTCGCTCTGCGCCGTTTCGCTTACTTCCTTTGCCTTGCGCTGTGCTTCTTCCAGCCTGGTAGTCAGTTCTTGCTGCCCGCGCTGAAGATCGCTGATTTGTGCTTCGTATGCTGCTTTTTCCGTGCGGGCCGCATCACTCGCTTCCTTTGCCTTGCGCTGGGCTTCTTCCAGCTTGCCGCCCAAATCCTTTTGCACCTGCTTGAGGTCAGCAATCTGCCTTTCATAAGTCGTTCTTTCCGTTTGCGCAGCATCAGCGGACTCCTTCGCCTTGCGCTGAGCCTCTTCGAGCTTGCCGCTCAAATCCTTCTGACCATTCTGAAGAGCAGCTATTTCCCGCTCGTATTCCTGGCGAGCTGCTTGATGTGTCTTCTCCGTCTCAGCAGCTTTGCGTTGCGCTTCTTCAAGCCTGGCGGTCAATTCTTGCTGAGCCTTTTGCAAGTCACCGATTTGCTTGTCGCGTGCGCCGCGGTCGGTCGCGGCTGCTTCTTGTGCTTCTTTCGCCTTGCGTTGCGCCTCTTCCAGTTGAGCGACCAGATCTTTTTGCGCAGCCTCCATCTCCGCCACTTTCTTTTGCTGCGCCGCGCGCTGTTCATCAGTGGCAGTGGCCATTTCTTTTGACTTTCTCTGCTCTTCTTCAAGCTTTGCTGTGAGCTCCTTCTTAAGAGCAGTCAAATCAGCGATTTGCTTCTCATAACCTGTTTTGGCTGTCTCTGCAGTCTCTTGAGCTGTCTTTGCCTGACGCTGGGCTTCTTCGAGTTTGGCGGTCAAATCTTTCTGGGCGGCACTCAAATCAGCAATTTGTTTGGCAGTGGCGGCCCGCTCTGTCTCAAAAGCCGTGCCGGCTTCCTTAGCCTTTCTCTGGGCTTCGTCGAGGCGAATAGTGAGGTCCTTTTGCGCAGCCTGCAGATCGGCGATTTGCTTTTCGCGGGCGGTGCGTTCTTCCATGCGTGCCTGTTCGGTTTCTTTCGCTTTGCGCTCGGCGTCTTGCAACTTCGTGGTGAGGTCCCTTTGCGCTGCCTGCAGATCGGCGATTTGTTTTTCGCGGGCGGCGCGTTCTTCAACTCGTGACTGTTCCGTTTCTTTCGCTTTGCGCTCGGCGTCTTGCAGCTTGGTGGCGAGGTCCTTTTGCGCTGCCTGCAGATCGGCGATTTGTTTTTCGTATTGAGCCTTTTCGGCACTTGCCTTATCTCTTGGCGAAAGCTCATCTTGCGTTGGCTTCACAAGCGCATCGACTTGCTTAGCAGGATTGCCAACACCCTCAACGGCAAGCCTGACTGTCAGCGCCTCTTTTAGCAGATCCATCTGCTTCTGGTCGGGAAGTTTCGCCGCTTCGCCGCTCTGGCGCACGCGCCATACGCCATCGCCTTCTTGCTGAAAGCGGATTTTTTGATCGGGCACTTCCACAACCGGCGTGCTGCCGTCTTTGAAGTAGCGGTATCCCTTACCAGGCTCAGTTTCGACGTCAAATCTGCCTGGCTCGAATTGCGTAACCTTGACCTTTCTGCCTCCTTCGAGCTCCATTTCGCGCACTTCTGCCTTAGGCGGCTTGGGTGTTTCCCCTTCTTTGGGCGCATCTCCTTCCTTTTGAGGCTCTGGTTTTCCTTCAGACGATGCGCGCATCCAGGCCACTTTCTCTTCAGCCGTCGGCTCGCGGTGCTTGGCCGCAAACTCGGTTTCGGTCATCAGTTTGACCTGGCCTCCTTCGTCCACGACCGCCCACAATCCGCGATTGGTTTGCCGCTCAAGACCGAGTTCTTTGCCCAACTCGCCTAGCTCAGGCAGTTTTACGGCCTTTACTTTCGCTGCTTCGCCGTCCATGAATTCGCCCGCCTTTTCCGTGGCTTTAAAGCGCCCGGCGAAATCAGCATCTTTCACCACTTCGACCTTGCCGTCAGGATGCCGAACCACCCAGTCGCCGGCTTTCACTTTCTCGGTCTTGTCACCGATTTTGATCTCTGTGTCTTTCTGTTGTTTCTCAGCCCTTACAGGTTTTGGTCTGGCGAATTCTTTGCCTGCGCGCTCCACTTCAGCCTTCAGCTTTTCGCTCATTTCGGGGCTCTTAGCGAGCGCTTCATTGCCCTCAGTGCTCACTCGCTGAGCAAAATAACGATTGCCCCGTTTGATGACCTGATAGCCAAAAAAGGCGAGCACAGCGGCAAGCAGGAGTTTCTCTTTGGTGTCGAGTTTGTCGTACCAGCCCTTATTGATCTCTTTTTCCTGCGGCTTATCGCTTTTCGGAACGTCGTATTTGATTTCCGGGCGTGGTTCGACCGGCGAATCTTTTCCGCGTCTAAATTGCGGGAAAGGCTCGGCAGGGCGCCCACCGGGATTGGGTTTGGGCGTAAAGGTGCCGGGTGAAGGACGCAGCTCGAGAGCCGGGTTCTTGAACTCCGACCCAGGTTGAACCGCTGGGTCGCCGGGTCGCCGCCCGGGAGAAATGGGGTCTCCGCCCGGCCATTGGTATTGACCAGGCTGACGTTTTTGTCCCGGTTGAAGGCGGTCCTGAGGGCTTCCTGGACGTCCGTCGCCGCTCCACTGGAAAAGATCGCGCTGCGGCATGCCCTGCAAAAGCCGCCGGTTTTTCTCGCACTCCCGGCGCGCCTCTTCAAGGTGCAATTTGTAGTAGGGATCGTTGGCGATTTCAGGACGCATTTTGGTTGCTTCATTGAGAAGCTTCTCGCCGTAGCGAACCAGCATGTCCTGACCGGTGCTTATGCATGCCATGCCCATATTCGCTCGGGCAGCAGCAGGAGCTATCCATTGACCGTAAAGTCTTCCCCCTTCGGCTTCAGCTGCTTCCTTTTGACGCAAAAGATTCTGCATCTCCGCCCCGCTACGCCCCGAGCGTTGCATTACAGCAATTGCAGTTGCCAGATCCTTCAACTGCTTGCCGTTTGCTTCACGCTGTCGTCCCACGGCATTTTGATCGATCTGGTCGGCAGCAAAAACAGCATTGCGATAATGACCAAGGGCGCTCGGCACGCCCATGAGAATCGCAGTTTCATGAGCCATTGCCAGCGCTCTATAAGGATCGCCCGTGCGGGAGGGAAAATTGGCTATATTCTGCTCGACGCGGTCGAATGGTTTCGCCCATACATCGCGAGCTAGAAAGGCCTTGAAATCCGGGGCATTAACTGGATTGGCAAAATAGGCTCCGATCAGATCATGGGGCGCTGTTCCTTGGTTGCGCTCACGTGATTGGTCCTGAGGGAAATTTGGAAAGGCGACATCATATGGTGGCATGGCAAATCTTCCTTACGAAGCCTGAACTTGCTCCAAGGAGGATTCGGGCCAGCCAGTCCTTATCCTTCAATGGAATCTATACGTCAGTTCCGAACTTTTGACAAGGGGTGCGGAAAATTTTTAACTAACTGCACTTCGGCTCGAATTCCGCAACTGCGGCTCGTTCGAGAAGATGGCAGAACCACTCGGCATTCTGCGGCCCTTCCAGCGACTCGGGGGAAGCCGGCAAACCACCTTCGAATGCGAGCTGGGAAGGAGAAAAATGCTTGGCCGGCGCGAATTGGCTTAAATCTCCGATTAATTGGAAATCGCCTAAAATCTGCATTTCAGCCTCAGTGGCGACATGTTTTTTCCTGTATACCGGCAAATAATCAGCTTTGCCGAATAACTCATCTCTGTATTTCTCGGCGACTAACGCCTCACGTTTAGCAACGGAAGTGCTCGGGGTCATCTGTGACCTCTATCAAATTATGTTTGGAGGAGGGTGCCGTAACCGTCCCTGGAATCTATACGCGGCACTCTCCACTTTTGACACGGGCGCACGAAATTGGGCAGGCGTCATTCATACACGGCAAAGAGGCAAGACTTATTACTTAATGCTCTCAGCTGGGCATATACTCATTGCCATGGATCTAAGCAAGCTGCGCAAAATGATGGATGGAGAGGGAGGAGAGCCTAAAAAGGTTCGACTTCCCGCTCAAAACGTTCCCCCTTCTCTGGAAACTCTGCAAAACATGTTCAACACCGCCAAAACCAATGTAAGCTCCGCGGTGGAATTGATGTGGACCTCTCCAGGGGCTCGATTGCCTTTCGAGCTGGTGGTGCAATGCGATACCCCCCAGTCGGACCCTGTATGGATATTCTCAGAAGTGGACGGCCGGGCGCGCGACGTGGTTTGGAGAGAAAAAACTGCAGACGTGCAAAACGTCTGTGCCGTAGTAAACAAGCTGTGGGAGGCCCTCAGCCACGCAGGACAAGCACCGAAAGCAGTGGCGGCAGGGCATGAGCAGGCTGAGCCGGCTTCATTGCAGGAAGAGGAGGAATGCGAAAGCGCGCCGGAGGCGTCGGATGGCGAGGAGCTCCCTGAGGATGAAGATGTGCTGGAGTTTCTCGGTGAAACTGTCTCGGCTGTCAAAGTTCTTTCAGACCAATTGATCAATCCAGGCAGCGGACTGCTCAGCTTTTCAACGCTTCTCAAGTTTCTAGAACACGAAACAAGGCGCTTTCACGCATGCGGCTCCCCGCTGTCGCTCATCCTTTTCGATATCCGGTCCACAAGCGGTAATTCTGTTCCGGGACAGGCCGTTACGACAGCCGCTCTGCGCCTGGAGATGGTGATCCGCCAATGCGATCTGCTCGGGCATTTCGAAGGACAAGATATTGCCCTTGTCCTTCCCGGGACGGACCGCACTCAATCTGTATTTCTGGCCAACAAAGTTCTGCAGATTTTGACCTCCGGACCGCTCGCACCAGGGATGGGAAGAAACGCTCTTCAATTTGCCGTGGGAATTGCCAGCCTGCCGGAAGACGGCAACGATCTGCCGAGTCTGATTTCAGCAGTCAAACGGTCGAAGGAGCGTGCAAGGCAACGGGCATTGGCCTCGTAGCCGTCACGGAAACACGGAGATATAATCGGTATGACATCAACACGCTATTCAGTCGAGTGAATTACCTATGGCCGGTGTGAGAAAAACCGCTGATATGAGCCAGGCACTCGCAAGAATGTGCCTATCGGAGATGAAAGGTCCGCCGAGCGCGCGCGATGTCAAAACCATGTTCGAAAAGTGCCGGGAGATGCCAGGAACAGTCATTGAATGGCTCTGGCAGGACGACACTAGTGGGCGAACGTATCTGCTGACGGCCAAATTTCCTTATTTCCGCGACCGGGACTGGTGGGACTATGAGCTCAATGACGACCCTGATTGGTGTCTCAGCGACGATCGCGCACAGGGCAACAACATTATCTGGGAGTACAAGACCTCCGATCAGGAGCTCGTTATTGAGATTGTGCGCATGCAGCAGGCTAACGCGCGCAAGGCCTCACTGAATGCGGGCCAAGGAGAGGCTGAGCAGGAAGCAGCCAGCGCAGCCTCTCAAGCAGCAGCCTTGTCATTCAAAATAGACGACCAGGCCAACCATTTGTATTCCGCGCAAACAGGCCTTTTCAAATACGAGTCTATGCTGCTTTTCATGCAGCACGAGCACCAGATGTTCAAGGAGCACGGGACTCCTGTGTCGCTCATCGTGTTTGAGATAAGAGTGCAGGGCCATGATGGACAGGGCAATCAGTGGCTGCCGCCTGAGGTTGCTGTCGAAGTCGCTGAGAGAGTTGAAAAGGTAAAAAGACCGCTGGATGTATTCGGACATTTTCAAATACTCGATTACGCGCTCTTGCTGCCCAACTCGGACTTGAAACAGGCTACTGCTTACGCTGAGACCATAGGCAATATGCTGATGCAAGGCCCATTTTCCGTCGGCGCACAAAAGATAAAGCTGGTAGTATCGTCGGGCGTCGCCAATTTGCCGGTGCAAGGTTCCACACTACAGCACATGTACAAGGCCGCCGTAAAAGCGAAAGACCAGGCAAAGCTTCGACACTGGCTGGTAGTCACAGCTCCGCCGGGAGAGCCGACAACAGCTGTGGCAATCGCAACCGCACCGGATGCCGTGCAAAGTCCGACATCGCGAAGCCAGCTTCCGTCATCGAGCATTCAGCCGACGGCGAGGCAAAGCGGAACACATCCTGCTATGCCGCCGAGACGTCGTATTTCTGATGCTGATTTGCAATTGAGAGATTTGCTTATTCGCGCCTCCCTTGTAAGCCCGGAAGCATTCGAAACCGCCGTCAATCTCTCTGAGAAAATGCACATGCCCATTCCGAGAGTGCTTGCTATCGAAGGGCATCTCCGGCAGGGTGTAGTCGATGGAGCGCAGCAGGTGCAGGCTATGCTCAATTCCGGCAAACTTTCCATCGAGCAGGCCGTGAAGGCCCTGAAGCTCGTCGCCAATCACAATCTTGATCTTGACACCGCGTTGAAAAGACTCGGTCTTGTCGACGCCCTCGTGCAGAAGCATCCTCTGGCAGCCCTTCTCCGGCCCG
>DATNRC010000685.1:0-5211 GCA_036703705.1 Candidatus Obscuribacterales bacterium | reverse complement strand
TCCGGCGGCATGCGGCAGAGGGTTTCTCTGATAAGAACACTGGCCATCGATCCCATCGTGTTGCTGTTGGACGAGCCATTCTCGAGTCTGGATTTCGACATCAAGCTGAAAGTGCAAAGAGAGATAATCAAATACCAGAAGGCGAAGGCGGCTACTGTTTTGTTGGTCACCCATGATATTGAGGACGCGATCGCTCTTTCAGACAAGATAATCATTCTTTCCGAGAAGCCGACGCGAGTGAAAAGAGAATTCGACGTGCAATTGGGACTGGAGCACCACGATCCGGTCGAAGCGCGCATGGCAGCTTCATTTCGCTCCTACTTCAGCCAGATATGGGGCGAGTTGAGGTATCTGGACGAGGCGGCTTCGTGATGAGAAGGATGCCCGTGCTCTTGCTGCAGGCGATACCACTGGCGGTGTTTGTTGCCGCATGGGAGCTGTCCGTTCGCCATGACAAGAAGCTTGTCTTTTTCTTTGGAACGCCTTCCAAGGTATTTGATTACATCGCCACAAAGACAATGGATGGCTCCTTAATCATCGATTTCGGCACTACTTTGCTCGAAGCGCTTCTGGGGTTTCTCATTGGCAATGTGGTCGGCACGCTTCTGGGGTTGGCTTTCTGGTTTTCACGCACTGCCGTCACCATTGTGCGACCGTACATCGTGGCGCTGAGCGCTGCGCCCATCTTCGCGCTGGCGCCTCTTTTCATCATCTGGTTCGGCACAGGACTCTTGTCGAAAGTTATGATGGCTACCTTTTCAACAGTTTTCCTGGCCTTGTTTCAGGCTTATACTGGGGCCACTCAAGTCAGGGAAGAGTATGTTCAATTGATGCACAGTTTCGGCGCTACTAGAAATCAGATATTTCGCAAAGTGATTGCGCCCTCAGCTGTTGTGTGGGTTATATCAGCTTTTAAGATGAACATTGGAATGGCGCTTCTGGGCGCATTCATAGGTGAGTTCATTTCGTCAGAGCGCGGACTCGGACACCTCATTCTTGTGGCCAGCGGATTGTTCGACATCTCGCTCGTGCTTGCCGGCGTCGTGTGTTTGATGCTGATTGCTGTCTTTTTCAACATCGTTCTTGCCAGGCTCGAAATCCCAATCAAACATCTAGTGGCCCGATGCCTATGAAAAATTCAATGCCAAGATTTGTTGTTGTTTCCTTGGCATTCCTGTGCTTGACCGCATGCGCTCAAACAATAGAGGAAAACGCTAGGACGGCGTCGAAGCTGCAAACAGTGAAAATCAATCAGGCGTTTGAGAATTTGCTGTACATAGGCTTGTATGTCGCGAAGGATGGCGGCTTTTTCGAGAAGGAGGGGCTTGATGTCCAGATTGAGACCGGCGGCGGCGACGCCCAGGCATTCTCCGCGCTCACCAGCGGCAAGGCCGAGTTTGCTCAGGGCGATCCGGCGTTTGTGGCAATTGCGAACGAGAAGGGCTGGGACGGGCGGGTGGTAGCAGCGGCGGTGCATCGCGCGGCAATATGGGGAGTGACTTTCGACAAATCGATCAAACCGTTCTCCGATCCGGTCGGCTTCAAGGGCAGGACTGTTGCTACGTTTCCGGAGCCGAACACATCGTACGTGATTCAGAAAAACCTTGATGAGAAAGCCGGGCTGATTCTCGGGCGCGACACGAAAATTCTTCAAGTTCCCTACGGCACTGAGCTGGCAACTTTGAGCAATCGCCAGGCTGATATTGCTCAAACGTTGGAGCCCAATGTCTCTCAAGTGCAAACGAAGGGCGGCAGAGTCGTTTTTTCTTACGCCGATGCCTGGGGTCCGATACTCTTTACTGGCGTTATGACCTCTAAGCAGCTCATTGATGAGCACCCGGAAACCATACGTAAATTCGTGGCCGGTTATGAAAAGGCGCTTCGATATATACACACCAACCCCGATGGCACCGTGGAGCTGGCTGCAAAGCGTTTTCCTGATATTCCAAAGGACATCATTCGCATGGCGCTTGCACGTTCTGTGAAGTCCGGGTGCGTGCCCGCGCACACGCAGATTGATCCCCAATCGTGG
The DNA here is from genome assembly GCA_036703705.1 of Candidatus Obscuribacterales bacterium. Lineage (GTDB taxonomy): Bacteria > Cyanobacteriota > Vampirovibrionia > Obscuribacterales > Obscuribacteraceae > DATNRC01. The sequence goes on along the minus strand of DATNRC010000685.1, from coordinate 3,179 downwards.
AAGCGTGTGCTCGAAGTGCGCGTGCAAGTCGGTGACCTAAAGCGACTTCCCGAGAAGGATCTCGTCGACAATCAATTCGCCATTGCTGCGGCAGGCATTAAATGAGCCGCCATTGTTGTGTCAGCGCAATTCAAGTACGGTACCGCCTGTGGTATCATTGGACGCTGAAGGTGATTGGCGAATCTCCACCTTAAGTCATTGATTTTGTGGCGCTGAAGCAGCGCCGCAGTATTTGCCTGTATTGGCTAACTGTCGACGCTCTCTGATGTCTAACCTTCGGATATGTATCGAAGGCTTGCAAAAGAGTTATGTCCTCCTCGCGAGGCGCCCGTCTTTCAGCCGCCGGATCGTGACCTGCTGCCATGGATGCCAGAAGAATACGGGCTTCTTTCCGCGCCTCCTCGGGCGTAACCAATTGCTACCTCCGAAGTTACCCTCGCCGCGGATACATGCCGCATATACGTCCCAGCAACAGCGAAGGCATTCAAGAAGCTGAACTATCGAGCATGTCCGCAACTGCGCGGACCTACGATCTTGCTCCAGCGCAGTTGTTCGCGTGGAGAAAGCAATTAGGCCGAAGCAGGAAAGTTGCGTCTGTCGCTGACAGTTCGTACATCTCCTCACAACCTTTGGATGAAGGCCTCATCAGGATTCAGACGCTAGAAGGGTTAGAGGAATTGATAATTGCGAAACTCCGCACAGAACTCAAGCAAGATAAGACAACTGCCTACAATGCTGCCTGCACGTTGGCGAATCTCGTCAATAGTGCTGACAAGCTGAGCCAACTCAGAGCGGAAGTCATTACACGATTCGAGCAAGCGACGCCGAATTCGATTCAGATAGACGAGTCGCCAATTGATCTCGCGGTAGAGCGAGAAGCAGAGAAGATGCTCATTGCTCTTGTGAAGATGAAGAAGGACTGCAATAGCGGTTATCGAGTTTGAGACATTAAATGTGTTCGGCAATCAATCGACTTTGAGGCGATTTTCATACGCGAGCCTCAGCAGTTCTAACAAGACAGACTCTTGCTTCTCGATGTCTTCCTTCGTCAGCCTGAATCGATAACCTTCGTTGTAATCCAATGTCTCAAGGTCGCTCGCTTCGATCTTGGCGTCAACATATTCGGATCGCGGAAGCTTGATGTTTAATCTCACGAAGGTCTTCTTGGGGGTTACGGTGAAGAAGTTGCATGCTTGCCTGCCTCGTACCAAACCGACATAGAACTTGTTGTATTTTAGAGATACCGATGGATCGATCTTTTGAACGATTGAAAGCAGATCGTCAACGAGAGCTGTACTTCCTTTTGACGCGCGGTTCTCCCAATACTGCCGATCAGCCGGTGCTGCCTGCCCCTCCTCGTCCTCATCGACGAGTCCCCTGGACAGCTCGTTTAGAACGGTCGTGAAGACGAGAGTCGTCTGATTGCCGACCTTGATCATTTGCATCTGGACCGCAATTAGCGGAATTGAGCTGTTGAAGAGCGAGATTACGTTCAAAAATCGGCTCGTGATGTCCTCGGCAATTAGAACGGCGCAGTGATCGTATTGGGGATATCTTTTGCGCTCAATGTCCCAATATTCAATGGTGCGGATAATGTGTGACTCATCCGTTTCCCCGAGCTGGATTTCTACCTCATACCGCCGCTTGGATTCTATGTCTTGAAGGAGAAGATCAAGCCTGCCCGCGCCTTTATGGATACGTTCGCGGTCTCTGACAACAATCTCGTCGGGTTTGCCCAGTTTCAGGACAGATGGGTCTTCGTCAATGACACTTTGAACCCATCTCTCGTCGAAGTCTGGACAATCCTTCAGCCAAATGCGCTCGTTTTTTGTGTATGTGGTGTTCATGTTCGCAACTCCAGGATGCCGAACATTTTGTACGAACGTACATGGCTTTGTACAGCGGTACAAAATTAAATGTGCTCGATGAACGAAAGTCGAGCAGTCAAGATATTCGGAAAGGCGGTCCGGGAAATTCGTCAAGAGAGAGGTCTCACCCTCGAAGCTCTTGCCACCGAGATCGATATCGATGCGGCGCATCTTTCAAGAATCGAGAGAGGGCAAAAAGAGATCAGCCTCGCCACGGCTGTCCGCATAGCCGATGCGCTCGGAGAGAAGCTTACTGTCGGCAAATACACGCTGAAAACGTGATCTTCTCCGTAATCAATGTTCATGGAACTTCATCAGCTCCACTAGCCTATCAGTGATCCTCTGCATGGGCTCCCTCTCCATTCACTTCGTATTTCAGCGAGATGTAATTGAGCACGGCTCTCAGGACCTGCATCGTTAGGTTCGCATTCGCCTTCCCAGAAGTTCCCCACTTCGATCCGCTGCTCAGCTCTGTGAATCTTTCCTCGACCATGTTCTTAGTAATTTTCGTGACGGGCTTGCTCAGCCAGTCTCCCAGGCTTTGCGCCATCACCCGATTGAAGGAGAGTATGGAGTTCTTGCGGAACTGCTTCGACGACATGTACTCCTCGAACGCTTGCCCGAGGGTGATAGATGCGGGGTTGCTTCGCTTCTTCTCCTGCATGGGATCTTGACCGGCAGCCATCAGTCCCAGCAATCTCCTCGCTTCCTTCCTGGCAGATTCAGGTGTCCACTTGCCGTGACGGCCGATTGTGATTCTGCGATTGACTCCCTGCACTCTGCACTCGGCGATGTACGAGATAGAGCCTCTCGTGACGCGCACTGCAAAGCCCTGAAGAACGTCATCACGGATGATTACCTGCCCATGGGGTGGAGCGACCACCTGCTTCTCTATGAAATTGTCCGTCAGTCAGTCGGGGCATTCGGGTTCTCCTTGAAAATGTAGGCCGTGTAGGCAATCCCGTGTAGGCAGCGAGTAGGCAATGTAGGCGGCGTGTAGGCAAGCCTGGAAATGTAGGCCCAGTGTAGGCAGCCGCGCGAAAAACGAGCGATACTGCGCGCATGCCAAAATGCCCTGAAACCGGGCACTCATGCGCCTCTTAGCCTATGCCATCGCGAAATTTAGGCAGCAACGCTCGAATGGGTGATATTGGTGGAGATATGGTTTGATATAAGCAACAGTGCGGATTTGCATGCCAATGGGCCACCGGTTCTCAGGTCAAGGGGCCACCGTTCCCACCCTTGGGCCACGGTTCTCAAAGTAGCGGGCCAGCCCCCGGATAGACATCCAAAAGATATACACAAAGCGTA
>DATNRC010000684.1:0-2074 GCA_036703705.1 Candidatus Obscuribacterales bacterium | reverse complement strand
GGAATTAGCGGATTGGGTGGCCGGACATTAGTGGAATCGGTGGCCGATTTCGAGCGGAATTTCCAAGCGGCGGTTGAACGGAAGGAGATGAGTGAAACTTATTGGGTTGAAAAGTATGAGGACAGCAGTTTTTGATTAGCGGAGCCATGCTCAGATCTTCCTATTCTCTTAAGACGATCGTAGTCAGAAAGACTCTCAGAAGCGCTATCTCCGAAACGTTGACTGATAGAGCTTCGACGACGCTCTTCACTTTACAATGTGTTCGGGTATCAACTATATGGATGAATAGAACAGGCTTGAGATTCAAATCTGGCGAGGCGCGGTACACAGCAGTGCCGCGCCTCGACCAGACTGCGGGTTATGCCTCCATAAGCGCGCTGTCGTCGAGCTTGTACGTGACGCACCGCGTCGAATCGATCACGTGACGGTTGCCGTCGTGCGAGATCTTCCGCGAATCTCCCTCCATGACAGCCAACGCTCCCAGGGGCTCACGCAGCACCATCCGAGCTTCAACGCTCGTCACTTCCGGGAAATGGTGGATATGCGGCTGGACGTCGACGCCGAAGTGAGATTCGAGAAAAGTTATGATGCGGTTGTGCTGCGGACCGCAAAAGCACGAGCTGATGGCGTCGAAGCTGTCGTTGGCACAGGACATCTCTCCCACTGCATCGGCTGCCCGCCACTCACAGCGCATCTGATCGCCCTTGTTTTCGATGCGGACCAGCCTTGCCCTGACTATCGCCGGTGAGGGCAGCGGATAGGTGTCCGCAAGATCGCCTTCCAGGGAAAGCTTGAAGAGAATGCGAACAGAGTTGTGCACCTTCAGTCTGAGAAATTCCTGGGCCCGCTCGCACACGAGCTCGATGAAGCACCGCTTTTGCCAGTAGCGCTCTTCGGATTCGCCGAACTTTTCTTCGTGAGTGCCTCCGCGGGCGAATCGCTCCGAAGCGCGCTTCTGTCTCTTCTTCACGCCCCAGTCGAATTTGCTGAGGCCTTGCCGTTCCCAGGGAAACAAAGCACCATCTACGATGGCCATTTCATTGCTCCTTTAAGCTGGTATTGCCAGCCTTGTGGTGCCGCCGCGCTTGCCGCCGGCAGCTGTTAAGAATTCGCCGATCGGCAGGATCGGCAGTGGAGGTTCGCCACGGTGCCGCCAGCGCGGGCTTACTGAATCTTCCGAAACCAGGCACCGGCGATTTGATGCTGTTCGTCCCGAGGGTGAATTCTTCCCCAGCGAGTGAAGAGCGTTCCGCCCTGCATCTCGAAGGAGAGAAGCCAATCGCCGGGTTGGTACTGCGATTGCTTTGCACCCAATGCCTCTACGAATACGAATTGAGCGTATTGAATTTCGCCGGAGAGTGATTTCTTAAGTTTCACCGAACAGCGCAACGTCTCGGTTGCGTCCTTGTGCTTGATTTTGAGGATTGCAGTGAGCTCACCTGCACTTCCCGACAAAACTTCTATCGTCATCATTGAGCCAGGCTCGCCCGTGTCCCTGAACTCATAGGTGCCCAGCCAATCGACACTCGTTTGATCCTTGCTCGCAGTGTTGAAGAACACGAGCGCCGCCACGATGAGGATTGCCGCCACCGGAATGGCAAAATAGCGGACGATTGCCACGCCCACCAAAACTCCTTTCAAACCTCTTTCCGACATAGTCCTCCTATTGACTGTCGACTGAGAAATTCTGAGCCATAGAGACGGCAACACGGAGATGCCGTCTCTACGGCTTGAGCGTTCAGATCGCGAGGGCGCCGTCTGCTGCCTCGCCAAAACGCTGGAGGGTGGCAAGCTCTGCTTTGCGGTAGCATGCCTGGATAAGCTCGAAAATCAGATCCATTGCCTTCTCCCGATCTTTGGGCAAGTCATTGATGGCAATCGGTTCACCAATCGCGACGGTGACACCGTATGTGGTTTGGCCGAACCACTGACCGACGGCGGTGATTCCCAAGAGCCGGGCAAGGCGGGCGATGAGTGTTGCATGCGCCGGATTGCGATCGTAGTACACGCCTGCCGGCACTACGGCAAACGGCAGCTGGCTCTTCTTGGCGACGTGCTTGCCGATGACGACGGC
>DATNRC010000683.1:0-15266 GCA_036703705.1 Candidatus Obscuribacterales bacterium | reverse complement strand
CCCAGGTGTCTGGAAGTTGAAAACCCGGTGGCACCAACGTCTGCTTGTGGAGCCAGTCCATAAAGACACCTTCCGGTTCCGGATCTTCTGTGCGGCTCCAGTTTTGTATCCAGTAGTTGATGTCGTAGCCAAACTGCAGGTCATGGGCGCTCTGTTGAAGTATAAGCAGGCCATGTTGCCCACGCCAAATGGCATAGCGATGTGCGCCTTTATCCGAATTGCGACCAGACATCAGCGAGGCGCCGAGAATCTCAGTTGCGCGCCTCAATTCATCTGCAAAGGCTTCATCAAATAATTCCTGCTCCTTCTGGTATTCCGCCATTGACGGATGGTCCTCAATAGTCCATTTATCCCAGCAAATGAAGGAGAGACTGGCACAAGAAACTGCCAGCTGGCGAAGCTTCGGATAACCAGTAGCGGTTTTCTCGCCTGTATCCTCGACCCACAGTGACACTTCCAGTGACAAATCAGGCGCCAGCTTGAATTGCCACAGATCGTCATCAGAGCACGTTGGATCAAATTGGCTGAACGACTCGCAATAAGCCTTGAACGCTGCCGGTTCAAAAGCGACGTTCGTGAGGGCGTAGAGTTTCTCGACTGGTGGCTTAAAGCCGGGAACTGAAATAATCGCCATAGGAAAACAAGAGATGCCGCACGAGCAGATTACGTAAATTATAAGCCTGGCAGGTGCGCCTCCGCGCTCTGACTAACGACAGCTTATGAGCGATGATCTTGCTGTTTCTGGCGCTAATATGCGTGCAAGGCAGATGTTTCGATGCCTAACTCTTGCAAAGCGTCATCCATGGTGTGACGATGCAAAATTGCATGTTGGAGGGCTGTTACCGCTGTTTCCTCGGAAAGGTAGTTGCGGGACAGAAGCTGGTGGCAACGAAGCGCTGCCAGAAGGACTGACTCGTCAATGGCACCGGAAGTGATGAGGAGCTTTCCTATCAGCGAAGGATAGTGACGCAGAGCATTGACTGCGTGCGTGAGATCGTACTCCGTTATTATCTGCGCTTTGATCAGCAGGTTGACAAAGTCCACGGCGCCGAGTCTGGCTGATTGCTCTCCCATTGCATGTCTAGTGCTGCCGGTGGTGGCAACGTAATGCAGTGTATCAGTAGCCTCCAGTATGTGAAGGCTGCCGGATTCGACGGCTTCGTGCAACTCAACGGCAAGTTTCAGCACATCCGAATCTACCGCTTGATTTTCCAGCAGTATCTGACTGATCGGTCGGGCGTCATGCAAAGCCGCTTCAACGGCATCAAGAACATCCATCTCGGTTACGGCGCTGGACAAAAGCAACAGATCGATGGTGCGAACTCTGCGACTTTGATGAGCTGATATTGGCTGCCCGAGTGTGGCGTCTTGTGCGAATGCAGCTTCTTGAGGGGCTGCCGGCGATTGCTCCTCTTTGCCAAGCCTTCTCAGTGCCTCGTCTTTGGTCACGATTTGCTGGCGCAACTGCTTCTGTAAATCCAGAGCCAGTTCAATTGTTGGCTGGTCGACAACACCGAGCAGCTGCAGCATGCGTCCCAGCGGCAATCCGGTTTCATAACTTGTTTTTCTCGCTTCATCCAGTTGGTCTTTCGTGATCAAGCCGGACTCCACAAGCAGCGTGCCCAATCTGCTGTAGCCGATGATTTGTCCTTTCATTCCGGCTTGCGCAAGAGCGTTTTCAACGGTGAGGTTTTGATCGCGAACGAGAGTGAATGCGTCTCTGATGACATCCGGCGGCAGCTTGGCCGTACGCGTAATGGAATAGAGCCTGAATGCAGCGTCAAGAAGCGATTGCGACACTTGTCCCGACAACATTACCGCATTTCTTATTGGCAAGCCTGTGGTAGCGGCCAAGGAGCGAATTTCGTGCAAATCCCTCTCGCCAATCAGTCCCAGCTGGACGAGAAAGGCTCCCACGTCGAGTTGTTCGGCAGTTTGAGTCATTTGCTTCTCCTGGCCTTCCAAGAATCGTACCACTGACCCTGGCAGCACTATACCCACCTCGTTGCGCGATTATCATTGTTTTGAGAATGCCACGTGGGCAAGCTTGTTGATGAGCATGTACTGATTTAAGTCCCCGGGCGACCAGGTTAATGAAGCTTCCAGAAGCTGATAGCGCGACCTTTGCGAGGAAACGATGCCCTGATAGAGCCTGGCCGTGAGTTGAGGGCCCATGTTCAAGCGCGCATCTGCGTTTGCGCACACGCATTGAACAATATATTGCGCCGCCAGTGAGCCATAGCGTTGCACAGTGTCGCGGGCGCCTGGCTCTTTGTATATGAGATCGCAAGCTCTGAGCGCAGAAAAGAGGAAGTCGAGCAACCATCCCTCGATTGATGCGCCACCACATTCCAGCCCGGTCAGATAGATGGATGCGATGGCAAGCTCCTTTGCCGTTTGCTCAATGGCCTTTTCGAGATGCGTTGATGCTGGCCCGTTGAGCATCTGCTTCATTGCACTCAGCTCTTTATAGCATTGAACGAACGTGGCATTGGCAAGGAAATTCGATCTCTCATCGAGATTAGTCGCCGGAAGGCTTTCGCTGTTTGCGGTTGGGGATGAGGCTTGCACTTCAGACAAGGATCCAGGCGTACGCGGCAAAGGGAATTGCGATGAGCGCTGTCCATTCATCGCCATGCTCTGAGACTGAGGCGACATATACGGAATCGCAGGGCTTGCCGCCTGAGAGACGAGCGCTGTGTTTTGATTGTTCGCTGACAGTGACTGTGATTGGAGCGATAATGTCATATTCATTTCCTCGGGTAGACGCGCCTGATGCACGCTGTGACGGATGATGCCACGCATGTGTGGAACGGTAGTGACTGCGCGCGGATTGGAACAATCCCCCGGGCGTGGGCATTTGTGGCAAGTTCGTGGAAAAACTTTCTTTTCCTGTGTCACACAATTTCCACGCAATAATGGGAGACTTCCAGCATCAAATCCGACCCCCTCCTCGGATTCAATCAATGGACTGGCACAGCCAGGCCGGGATTTTTGCACAATAATAATGATTGAAATTTTCATCCATTCAAAAGGGTGCGCGAGGCGGGGAAACTGCGAGTTTATGCAGGCGGGACTCGTTTCTTAAGGAGCGTGCGAAACAATGGGTGATGTCAGGCAACGTGCCGACGAGATTAGCAGGCAGGTTGAAGGCAAAAGAGATCCAAAAGATCTTCCTCGCAGCATCATTGAAGACATAGAGAAAGAACTCAGAGCAAACAGTCAATCCAACTCGAGCTATGAGCAGCGTCTGCAGGAAGCGCGAAATCTCACGCAGGAGCTTGTGAAGAAGGGCAGTTTGCCTGAATTGTTGTTGGCCAATTTCTCGACTTACGATCTCAATGGAGACGGGAAAGTTGAGCGCTACGAATTGGAACAATACATTGACGCCCAGAAGGGCGAGACAGATCCGTCCAAGCAGTGTCCATTTTCTATCGCTCTGGCAGAAGAATTTTTGAAGCGCTTCAACTCCATTGAGACGGCCGATAACGATCAGTGGGGAATGCGCGCCGGACAAACGGACAATACAGCAGGACGTGATGCCATCATTCGCTGGGACGATACGCACCGGACATGCGAAACAAAGCCCAATGGCAGTCTTGTCTTCAAAGATGCCGCCGGACATGTCACTGGTATCGAACTGCCTGACGGAACTCACTTCAGCTTCGTATATGACAGCGCAGGAAACTTGATTGAATGGACGGATCAGAACGGCAACGCGCATGTGAAAAGTGGAGACACGTGGACGACATATAACTTGATTGGTCATCCTGTGGAGAGCGGAGTGCGGGTCGTCCAGATCTCCTTCGGCACCGATGGAAGTTTCGTGTGGCGGGACGACCGCAATGGTCGGTTCGATGTTACTCAGGCAAGTGACCGTGCGATCATCAACGATTATGGCAAAGCAGAAGAGCACTTCTCCGACGGTCGCTCGATTCGCCGCGATGAGGCGGGGCGCGTCGTGCACATCGAATACGCCACTCCCCCTGGTGGCGCAGTCGATTTTGAGTACAATGGAGATGAGTCAATATGGAAAGTAGAGGTGACGACTCCGGATGGAAGGACGATTGAGTACCTGCGAGACAACTTCTTCGGTTCTGCGCACCGAGGATGGTTCTTCGTTAACGGCGGCGGAGGTGAGTGGATTCAAGACTTCACCGTGGATCAGCGAACGGGCGATGTCATTTCCGTAACCGAGAATAATACTCGCGTCGTGAGACGCTTCGACGGCTCGCTGGCCAAGACGTTGCCGGACGGCAGCACAGAGATCTATTCAAGCAACGGGCAGATACGAGAAGTCCTGAAGAATGACCTTCGATTGATTTACACCAATGGCCGCGTCACGAGAGTGGAGTGCACCACGGATGGTTCGTACTGGGAGTGGACGACAAGAGAAGCGCTCGTGCGCTCTGGTGTGGCGGTCAGCGGGGGAGACAATGGCGGCGCCGGTTGGGTGCACTATGCGCGTGACGGGCACCCGCTGCCGAGCGATCCGCTGCATCCGGAGAACGGAGTAAGACTGGCCAATCTCGACAACTATGATTTCGGCGCAAGCGGAAATCCGTTTGCGGCAGCAGGTAACGTCACGTTCAGGTACATTCCTGGCGCGGGCGAGAGCAACAACTTTTACTTCGCGTACATGGGCGATGGCAGCCAGCGCCGGAGCGTGACTGCCGGCACGTATGATGTGCTGAATGCAGGTCTGAGTCTTCCGGAGGCGTGGCGCGGATTGCTGCCCGAGGGAACGACAATGAGCTATACGGACGCCGGTGTCTTGCAACGGATGAGCACACCTGAAGGCGTGACGATTATCATGTCTTCCGACGGACAGTCTGCGACCGAGATTCGCTTCCCCGACGGCAGTGTGATGAGACCCGGAACCACTGCCGGACGCTGGATAAGAAGAGACAGGGACGGAAATTCACTTCCTGAAGTGCTCAATTTCAATCTTTTGCAATATCCCTGGCAACTGGAGACAGCAAACGGCACGGAGCGCAGGAATCGAAACGGCAGTTACGATCTTGTGTCCAGCGATCGAGCGACGATTGCCCACTACGACCAGAATGGTCAATTGACTGGCGTAGATATCGCTGGTCCTCCGCCTTCAAGAATGACCATCAATCGCGATGCAAGTGGTATCACTTCCATAGTGAGGGAGACTGCAGATGAAACAGCAGTGCTGCTCAGAAGAAGCGCCACAGATCCGAATAAATTCGAGGTGCTGGGAGCGGATGGTCGGCCTATCGACACTGAGGTGGACTTGACGGGACAGCCCGTGATAACGAATCGCGGGGAGATAAGATTCACTCAGTACAACACTGTATACGAGATTAGGCCGGACGGGACGCGCATCTTCGCTGGCATGGAGGGGCAGATCATCCACCATGCGAATGGGACCACCGAGGTGCATCATGCCAACGGAAAGCGCGAGTTGCTTCTTCAAGACGGCTCCCAACTGAAGTACGATGAAGATGACAAGCTTGTTGAAATAGACCTGGCCAATGGGCGGCGGGTGATAGCGCAAGGAAACGGGCTCTGGCAGTTGTTCGAGCGTGATGGTGTCACTCCCGTGCGGCAAGCGGGCACCAACATAACGTTTAGAGGGGAACCTTACATCAACATAAGCCGGCTCCCATCCGGTCAGCTCCAGGTAACCTACGAATTTGGTGAGGAGAGTAACTCCGTCAAGTTGCACGGCAATGGCACGATCGAGCAAAACGGAGTGATGTCCGTCATTGACGCACGGGGCGGAGCGGCTGTCACCACGCGTAATGGCGTCACGGAAAACATTGACAGCAGAGGGCATATCACGTCGATTACGGACATGATAACAGGAAACGCAATGAGCCTTTCCTGGAGTCAATCAGGAGAGTTGTCGGGAATCGTCGTTGCCGGCGTGTCACTCATTCAGGATGCAACGAAGCCGGGCACATTCCGCTCACCTGACGGACGGCTGAGGGCGCACATTGGAGACAGGGGCACTCTCATCGTCGAGACGATCGGACCTGACGGCAAGACGGTCGAAGGCTACATAAATTATCACCGGGATGGTCGCGTGGAGCGTGTGACGTCCACTCGACTAGCGGACGGATCAATCGTTTACAGAACAGATGGTCAGCCGCCGCGAGTCACTGATGTCATCACAGCCCAGGGTATAAGCTATCACTATGAATACAACAACAATACAGGCGCGCTCACAAATGTAATCCGGCGAGTTGCCGCTCAGGGCGAAACACCGGGTCTGGCGCTCTCGAAGAAGGACAGTGATGCGGTATTGACCGTCGACGGTCAGATTTATGCCACCAACTGGCCTGGTCTTGCTAATGGGCGCATCGACAACGCGCGCATGCGCGTTGATCTTATGGGCAATCTCACTGTCGTTCTCGACAATAGCGAGCGTGTGATCATCAACCCCGATATTCTCGGTGAGCCAACTCTTGTTCCCAGATCGATAACCTACCAGACCAACGGCACGGTGCTGACTGCCATCAACGGCTTCGTTACGCAAATGGATTATGCGGACGGCAACCGGCGAACGTTCGTCCGGGACAGATACGACCGAGACTCGATTTCCGCTTACACATACACATACAGAGGCCCCCAGGGAGATTTGCAGACAGTCACTGTGACAAGAGACCTTCAGTGGGGCGGGTTTTACCCGGCAGTTAACGGTCAGCGGCTCAGAACCGTACATGTCGACTTCGCAGGGACTATAACTGAGGAGTGGGAAGACGAGGATCTCGTGCGCAGCACGAAAGTTTATTCGCCGGACGGTTGGTCGCGAACCCTGAATGTGCATGGTGAAATTGAGAGCTTGCGCTTTGCAAACGGTCAGACAGCAGTGCGCACCGAGTATGAGGGCAAATCAGCATGGAGACTGCCTGACGGCACGATGGCAGTTTTGGAAGCCGACGGCTGGCATCAGATGGAATTTGAACATGGCATGTGGACAACCGTTCGTGTCTACACCGACGTCGTTGCCACCAGTGATGGGCGGCTCCTTCTTGCCGGCAACACGCGCGATTACCGAACCGGCGAAGAGCGCTTTCAGGTGACGGTGATCCATCTCGACGGCTCGGAAAGAAGCTGGACCTCCGTACCGTATTTGAGTGAGCGAGACATCGAGCTCAGAGCGCGATTGATTCACGACAATCGCACGAATGCCGACCGCGTCATTGAAACGCTCGATGGCATGACTCTTGCGGATCGCATGCGGCTTGACGCCTATTATATGCAGCATTACGGTCGGCATATAGCTGACGAATTCAGCGCAAGCGATGTGCGGCTGCGCATCGAAGCAACGCTTTATCGCCTTGCCGAGAGCAAAGCTGATTATCCGGGAGAGATGCGCGTTGCTCTTTCGATGCTGGCAAGAGATGCGGAACACGCCAACATATATCTGCAGACGATCCTTTCACAAATGACTAGCGCTGAATGGGCCAGGATGTCTGCGGAGATACCGCATCTTGCGGAGCAGATAATGAACAATCCATATGTGTCACGAGCCACGAAAGAGGCATTGAGCATCTTCATCGCCGGAAGTGATGCCACCATGAACATGCCCCCGCCGCAGCTGGTGGAATATGCCGCCATGTACGGGCTGCCCGCGCCGAGGGGTTATTGGAGGGACGAGGTGGCGCTGAATCTTGTCGACATCGCCATCCGCAACAGGGATATCAATATGTTCAAGATTGCAGCTCGCAATGCATCGCCGGAAGTGCTTGCGCGACTGCAGTCGGATGAATACCGCCAGCGGTTGTTCGAGGCATTTGGCGAAAACAATGCGGTCTTGCGCGACTTCTTGCAGTTCGGCCAGATCAGTCTGATAACGCTGGTGGACGGCAACCGGCAGTTCGGCCACTACAACAAGAGTGCCGTCGAGCAAGACATGCTTAACGCGCCCATGGCGCAGAGAGAGCTCTTCCGGGAGGGTTACCGGCTTCAACTTTCCGGCAGAGACAGAGCAAATATGAATGATGCCGAAAAGCGCGCGTACGACTTTTACGTTGGTCTTCGCCAGAGCCTGGATAGCGTAGCCTGGGGATTGACTAGTGCGCAGCCGTGGGAGTCGGACAAGTGGCAGGCTCAACTTCTCTATGGAGACAACAACGCCATCGTTCAGCTGGCCAACAGTAAAGACGGCAATCTCAACGCGCGACTGTCGGTAATTGAGAGTATGAGTGGGGCGGATTGGGAGAGATATCGCACGGACCCTGTCTTTAGAGCGCTTTTCGAAAAGACGATGCGCGATGTCTTTACGGACGCCGCCCAATTTGAAGAAGCGCAAATGCTCATGCGCAGGAAAGAAGCCGCTTATTCCGCGGCCCTCGCGATTCAAGATACGCGAGACAGAGCGGAAAATCTTCTCCAGTCGTTCATGCGCACAATCGGGCTTACGCCCAAGGAAATTCTTCCTGAAGTAAGCGCCTTTGACTATATGACGCAACAGAGCGCCCGCGGGCCTCTGGCGATGATTGCCGCCGGAGCGTCAATCGAAGAGATAAGCGAGCGGATAATGCGCATGGCCCCCAGCGAATTAAGGACGCCTGTGGCGCCTGGCGAGGGCAATCCGGAATCATATGTGGGAACGGAATATTATCGCTCTCTGACGGCATCCATTCGCGAGCATTATCCGGGGGCTCAGGGTGAAGCTCTACTGGCTGCTCTTGAGCGTATGTACAACGGGCGCAATGACGCCGTCACGAAGCTGCTGCTGACCATTGCCAGTGGAGCAAGTCGCCATGATATTCTACTGGCTCTCGATGAGGTATTGAAAGATGGAAACCTGAAAGACGCCTGCCTCAATCCGCAAACCGATGCCGACCGCGCTTTGAGGGCTGCTCTTGATGCCAATTTATGGTGGCTCAACGACTCCGCCATTTGGAACGGCGATCATGTGCCGCTTTCAGTCAAACTTAGATTTGATACTACGCCGCAGCAGATTTTTTACGACATTCTGCATGCCACGGACGCGGAGTTGCTCAGCCTGACCACCATGCCGCCGGGACTGACTGCCGAGCAACAGCAGGTCTTGAGGCGCATCCTGGACAGCAAGATTCAAGTGCCGGTTTATTCGGGCGGGCTGGTAATCGGATACGAAAACCGGTTTACATACCGCCGGGATGAGAAAGGAGTCCTCATTCTCAACCCGGTCGACGAGGTGAGACTTGCTATTGTGGGTGGCGGCGGCGGGCTCGCCGGCATCGAAAGAGTCATGGGCCGGTACGGGTCTGATGTAGTCGCACGCGAGCGGATCGTAAATGGTTATGCCGCTATCTACGGTGCCGAGCTGGAGCGTGACGTGCTGGCATTGGTCGGGGACAGGCCCGCCGAGCGGCTGCGCTACTCGCAGCTCATCGAGGCTGTGACCATAACTGATCCGCGCGAATATGTATTGCGAATGCTCGACGCCATGTTCGAAGTAGACTCCGGACTGGTGAGGATGTTCTTGAGAGATTCGACACAGCTCGGCATGGAGATGGGCTTCCATGAGCTGGCGTCGTCTGCGCTTGCCGGCATGGACGCCGCTCAGGTGCACGAAATCTATGCACAAGCCATGAATCTTGTGGAAGAGATGTCAAAATCCAAGCGCGCCACGACCGAGAACATCCAAATGATCATTACTACAATCGCCGGCTTGATTGCAGCAGCGATACCCGGCGGGCAGCTGATGGCCGCCCAATCGTTGACGCAACTGTCGATGATCCTTGCCCGTGCGTTTGTCTTTGGTGCCATATTGAGAGTGGGATTGAACGGCGCTCTGCTTGGCGATGAATATGATTTCTCGGAGACTGGCGCTGAAGACGTATTTATTGGCGGCGTTGGATTCGTGCTCAACTTCGTTGGTCCGGAAATTTTCGAGGGAGTGTTGCGGCAGGTCGGTTTTGGCTCGCGAGTAGCGGAGTCGGTGCTGGGCAGGCTGGGCATTGACGCGACAACTGAGGCCGGGCAGATAGCGCAGCGAGAGATCGGCATTGCTGTACGCAATGCAGTATTGCAAGGCGGCCGGTTGGCACCGCAGGCAGCAGAAAGAATTGCTGCTCGGCTCGCCGAGAAAGGCATACAGGTATCCACTTCTCAACTGCAAAGGATCATGATGCAGGAAATGGCCACTCAGTTTGGCCGACTGCTGCCGTTCATGCTTGAGAAGTCCGCCGCCGTAATGGTCGGTACCGGAGCTGGTGGCATCAGCGCCGGAGCCGATGTCGTGCTCTTCCACCTCGATCCCGAAGGCGATGTTGTGTCGCAAATCTGGGAGGGAGTAGTTGGCGGCATGCAGGGCGGCTTTGTCGGCGCGGTGGGCTTCACGGCAGCCTTCACTATCGGCGGTCACGTCATCGGTCACTTCCGCGGGCGCAACGGGCACGTTTCCGGAATCGTCGATGAGACCATCACAGTCACGCGCGGCGGAAGGGAAATTACGATCAATCGCGGCGAGAGTTTCGACTTCCAGCCCGGCGACCGCATAACCAAAATTGCCGGCAGAGCTGTCGATCCTGATGCCGTGGCGATGCTCACCGGCCTTACTCCCATCACCGAGAGCGGCTCTGGCACGGCAGTGATGAGGGACGGGTACATCGAAGCCCAGCTCGGCGACAAAACATATCGTTATGTCGCCGGCCAATGGAGGCTCCGTGAGGGAGACGCATGGATCGTGCCACCGGCGGGCTCGGTGTCGGACGCCCAGCTCATGAGCATCGCCCAGGCACACGGTTTGCCTGTCGACATTGGCCCGGTCGCATCAGGGTTTGATCTCTCTGCCGGTGATGGAAGGGCAGAAACAGCCGGGAACAATTCCTTCGCACGCGGTGATATAGTCGAATACAGCGGTCTTGAATATCAAGTGCTGGCTGTTTCCGACGATCGCACGCTGGCGCTCATAAAGAGGGATTCTCGCTCCGGCGACGGATTGCTCAGCAGAGTCAGGAGCACGATAGACGAGGCTGATCTCTCAGACTATCAGCGCGTAACTGTTGACGGGCAGGATTATTTAATTGCCCAAGACGGCTCCGTTCTCAAAGTGCTTGAAGTGAGAGACGGCTCGGTTCTTGTTGCTCCCGAACCGACCATGAAAGTAGTGCCTATTAACGACTCGCTCCGCCCGGTGGTCAACCTGCAAGTTGAGCGCCTGCCAGGTGGCACCGAACCCGGTGCTCCAGTGCAACTTCAGTTAGGGGGGCGAAATGTGACATTGACCCCTGGAGGCGACCCGGTGCTCATTTACGGCATCTCGGGTGAGGGCGTGTCACGAAACGCGGTCTGGGCAGGGATTGACGGCGACGGTCATGTTTACGTTGTTACACGTTTCGGCAATACCAAGCTCCTGGTTCGTCGCAACGGCACGGATGCCTTCGTAGAGGTTCCGACCGCGCAACGCTTCACGATTGGCTTTAGTGATGAAATCAGACTCGAGTCGCCGACTGGTCCGGTCGTCGATGTCAGTAAGGTTGTGCCGCTGGAGTTCACCGTCGGTGACACTGCTCTTGCTTTGAGACCTGGAGACAAGATACAAGTCCAAGTAGGCAATGACGGTGCCGGCGTCATGATTGCTGGACTCGATGCCAAGGGACGCCCGTTTATATTTGACGATCCAAGGAATCCGTCACCGCAAGGAGTATTCATTCAGAGAGCCGGGCAGGAAGGATTTGTGCGCATCAATCCCGGTGACGAAGTACACATTTATCCCGGAGATGTTGTGAAAATTGGCGATGTAATCGTAGACACAACAAATCTCACGCGCAATGCGTATCCTGGCGACGTCACACGATTCACTGCCGACGATGGCAGTGTTTGGGAGCTCGTTGATCCTGTGCGCCGGGTCTATCGCAGTATCGATGACGGAAGACTCAATTACTTTGATGACAGGGGAGAGGTTTTCGAATACCCGAACGGCACGCGGGAGATTTACACATCGTCCAGAGGATTACTCATAGAGCGCGGCGGACGCATTCGTGAAGTACGCACATGGGATGGCAAGATATTTAAGTATGGGTACGATGAAGTTACGGGCCAGCTCAATCGAATCGACCATCCTGATGGAAGAGTCTCCATCCTCGAGGGTGGATTGGTTTGGCGAGACACGTATCCAAACCTGGATTACAGCGATCCGGCTGTGGGACACGGCATCCGGGAGGGAAATTATTCGGTTGATGATAATGGCACTCTGCGCTACGTCGAGACAGACCGGAGAACGAGCCAGATAATTTCGGAAACGCGATGGTATGCCGATGGAGTTGTGGAGACCGGCACTCAGCGAATGCCTGGGGGCGGGGTGCGCTTCAGAATTGAAGGCGCCGACCCTATTATTCAACGCCACAAAGTAATGGCTGCAGCGCGCTTTGCCTTCGGCGACACGCCCCAGTTGCAGGAGTTTCTTAACTACGTGGACCAATTTGAAATTCGCGTGGTGAATCCTGACCAGAGGGCGCTGGTGTATTTCCAAATCTCACGCATGCTGGCCGAAAATCCGACGGCGCCGCTGTCAGTGGCACAGAGGATGCAAATTGCAACTCAGATGATGCGCCAATTGGCCAATCCAATCTCTATTGATCAGGGCGCTCATTTAACATGTAATGTCACCACTATAGAGGAAAGACTGGCTTTCTTAAATCCAGCCGAATACGCTCGCGTCATTGCCGACGCCACCACAACTGGTGTCTATACCACGGAAAATGGCTGGACGATTGACGCCCGTGCGATCGGGGCATTACGCCCCGACAGTGAGGCCGTCAATGTCAGCCGTGGCAACGGTGGTGCCGGGGACCGCTCTTGGGCGAGCAAGATCTTCCAACAAATCGCAGTCAATGTTTACTGGAAGCGAAGTCCCTTCGACCCGTTCGGCAGGCGTATTCCCATAGGCTCCTATCAATTTGTGGACAACCTGGGTGAGGGACTCCTGGGTCCAGATGATATCCCACATAATTCCTCACGTCGAGGGCATCCGCACATTCCGACTGAGTACTTTGAAGACATCTGGTACCAGCTTACCGGGAGCAACGAAAACAATTTTGTATTCATGCGGGGCAGGAGCCGGGCAGCTGTTGATTGGCTTGGAACAAGCGATCTGAGTGCCAACGCGGTTCAGGTTGATGATGCAGCTAAGTTCGGGCAGGACCTTTTAGCCCTGCAGGAGCAAGGGAGATTGCCGGCGATTGTGCGGGTTGACGCCATGCGTGAGCCGTTCTTCACGGACTCGGGACGTGGATTGGCGGGCGGCTCGGCTCCCGTCGACGGCGGCAATTCAGCGCCTCACGTGGTTATCGTCACCTCTATCGACTACAGCAATGCCCAATTCATACCGGGTACGAACATTATTGATCCAGCAACTGTAAGGGTGGAGGTGGTAAACACCTGGGGAAGGCAGGCTGATCACACTGGAAGCCGCGCTATGACCCTTAAGCAGCTGTACGATGCCATGGAACTGATCCCACCAAAAAGTGGCACACAGGGCGCAGTGGTGCCAACTGGTGACACTTCCAACAATGCCAGCTCTAACCTCCCCGATGGCGACATCATCCCGGGCGGGCGCTTGGGCAGCGGCAGTGGAAGATACGACCGCTATACTGGTGTGCTTAATGGGCCGGACGGCAACTTTGACGTAATCATCCACGACTTTAATTCTCCTTTGTCGGCTGCTAGATATAGACAGGAGAGAGCTGCCTCCGTTGTAAGCGACATGCTGGGGCTCGACAGTGAATTTCCACCTACTGGAAGGCAAACGATAGACTTGAACGGTGTGCCTCTCGATGCATGGGTGCAATTGAGAGTAGGGGACTCGTTGGAGTACGGTCTTGCCGACTTGGCTCTGGCAAAGTACGGTGATGACAGCTACGAATCGATAATGCGCCTGATACAAGAAGAGCCACAGTTGAGGCTTCAGCTTGAGCAGGCATTCGTGGAAAGGCTGATTTTCGGCGACAGCGACATGCATTCATTCAACTTCAGAATTGAACGAACTGCTGATGGTGTCCGAATTTACAACGTAGACATTGAAAGAGGATTCACGGACAGCAATACGCCCGGGTGGTCGAGCTTGCCCACCATTCAGGGCATCACGGCTGATATCATTGCAGACTTCTCAGGACAGCCACTTTCCGCCCGTACTAGAGAGGCTCTCGCAACTTTCTTGCGGAACTATGACAATCCAAGCGGCAGGCAAAGGCTTCGGGATGCAGGTCTGAGTGACAGCGCAATAGACGCTATGTTCGCACGAGCTCGTTGGCTTTCTGAAAATGGAGGATTTCCGCGGGCCCAGACGATGAATGACTTATTCAACGACGACACCGGGAGCAGTGCCGTACTGCCTGAGAACCCACTGCCAACATCAAACCGCTTGCCACGCGACGTGCCGACCGGCGGTGTGGAGGTATCCATTGCCGTGGGCAACGAGAGCGCGGCGTCTGGTGAGC
The DNA here is from genome assembly GCA_036703705.1 of Candidatus Obscuribacterales bacterium. Taxonomy (GTDB): domain Bacteria; phylum Cyanobacteriota; class Vampirovibrionia; order Obscuribacterales; family Obscuribacteraceae; genus DATNRC01. The sequence continues at coordinate 858 of DATNRC010000683.1, read as the reverse complement.
GGGTACTGGCGCTGAATGGAAGCGTGGTCGATGCCCGCGCCGGGTCAATTGTCTTTGCCTTGCCGGGCAGCACTGTCAATGCAGAAGCTGGTGCGATCGTCGTTGTCATGGGAGAGGCGACTGTTAATGGCCCGATAAGGCCGATCCGGCTGAAGATGAACATTGAAATGGGGAGCATTCCTTCGTCCGCGCTAATCAACGTCTGGAAAAATATCGCTCGCATGCCAGATTCTATGCTGAGAGCAATTGAGGGCGTCCCTATCGAAGTGATCACGCACGAGACCTATTTCCAACGCCATCCTGAACTCCGAGGTAAGCGGCCTGCAGGTTATCCCGAGGGCAAGACCTATGCTGACGTAGGTGCGTTATACGACCCAGCTGACCGAACAATCTATTTCTTCACAAGCGGCGAACTATCTACAGTATTCGAAGAATTCAGCCATGCCATTGATGACAACAGTCAGCTCGATCTCTCGCTGGATCAGGGATATGTGGACGCCGTGACCGCCGATTTGGAATTGATTCCAATGGCAGACCGCATTTGGGTGCGCAGGGAGTTCGGCTACCGGCTCCCATCAGGCAACCCAGACAACTGGAGGGCCGAATTCTGGGCGCAAGCCGCCACTATCGCTATGAAAGTCGAATTCGGGATTCAGCTCTCAGAATCGGAAAGGGCATTCGCATTTTATTTTCAACACAGCGCCATTCCTTACGTAGCTCAACAGTTGCGCAGCCTGGGAATCATTGAGAAGGCAAGAATGCCCGCCAACCTGTCGCGGCCCCGCATCCCGCCCGAAGAGCCTCTGCCTCCAGGTTTGCAAGAGCTGTTCGATCAGTGGGACAGCGAGGAATAGAGCT
>DATNRC010000682.1:0-14104 GCA_036703705.1 Candidatus Obscuribacterales bacterium | reverse complement strand
AAGACTGTGAAGGTTCCCTGCAGCGAACGTTTTTTAATCGGTGCTGACACGCTCTTCGAATTCGATAAAGCTACTCTCAATCCGAAGGCTGAGGAAACGCTCAATGTTCTCGCTCCCATGATTCAGCGACTTGGGCCGCATCCGATTGTTGTAGAAGGTCATACCGACGCCATCGGAACTGATGATTACAATCAGCAGCTTAGCGAACGCAGGGCTGAGAGGGTGAAGAACTGGCTTCTGCAAAATCACGTCGCAGAGCCAAAGGCTCTCCGCATTGTCGGCTATGGTGAACAGCGTCCGATTGCTCCTAACACCAAACCAGACGGCAGCGATAATCCGGTCGGCAGAGCTCAGAACCGGCGCGTGGTCATCATTGTGAACACCTGTAAGTCGATTGATGATGTTGCTTCGGCGAGCGCCAGCACCGCATCTGGTGCAGACGAAAAGGCTGATGCCGCTCTCAAAGGAAGCGATCGCCCGGCCGATGTCAGTGCGAGCGGAACCTCAAGTGGTGCACCTGAGCGCGAAGCTGCAGAGTAATTTCACCAAACCTGACGATTCCTGCAGAGTAATTGCACCAATCCTAACGATTGTTGCGGAGTGATGGCAGCTGAAAGTCGCAAACCCGAATTGGTGGGCTTCGCCCCATCGCCGCAATCTGTCAGTTTGACTTAACCTAACGCTTGATTCGTGGGGGCGAGATTCCCATAGCGGCTAGTTCGCGGTAAAGAGCATCCGCTTCGGCCGTTTTACCCTGAAAGTCGCAAACTGCCCCAAGCTGTTGGATGACCTGTGCTTTCGCTAAGGGGTGCAGCGGGCAGTGGCGGTAATGATCGAGCCTGAAGCGGATGAACGTCTCTGCGAGTTTGTACTTTTTCTTTCGCACAAGCGAACGCGCGTTTTCTCTGGCATATGCCAGAGATACCGGTTCTCCGAAAAGGAACGATTCTATGCGCAATGCTTGTTTTGCTCGCCACTGCGCAAGGCAACACGAGCTTGGCAGGTACCGATTAGCCAAAATGTCTCGGCTAATGAGGAAAAATGGCGTGGGAATCAGCAAAGCGGCGATCAACAGAGCACGCGCGTGGCGGATTACAAAACGTGCTTCGGGCCGCGAGTAATCGACGGCGAAGGATTTACCGCGCAGGCAAGCGAAACCAAGATAGCCATAAAACATGGCGCCAAGCGAAAGGGCGGCTATGACAAGAGAATTGTGCACAAACCCAGCCATTGTGATGTTCGTGCTCAACAGCAAGCCGAGGTTAAACAAGGCAACAAAGAGAATGGAGGCCGACGAAGCGAGGAAAAGGCCGCCAAGAATTCCGCTGATTAAACCCGGGCACGTCTTGTTTTTCATCTGCCTATTCCTTTAATTAATGAGTTTCGCTGGAACAGTGTTTGTGGCGATTTTGTTGGTTACTTGCGCCCGGGGAAATTCCTTCGAGCAAGTGGTTCGGACGATCCATATATTTGTGGCTACTCCAAAAATTGCAGGCTTTGCGCTGGATGTCAATGTTGGTAGCTATCAATTTCCCTGCAGTCCGGAAACTCTAGGGTTTTCCCTGACATGCGGCGGTCGGATAGATCAGAAGTTTTTCAGCAGTCCACAAAGTACCCCACCATCTGAGGCGGATAGTAAGCTTCTAGATGAGTACATGCTAAGACCTGAAGCTTAGAGTACTGGAAGGGACGGGAAAGTGCCGGACCACTGTCCGGGCTCGGCCGCCTCGATTTGCAGGCACTGGAATTGAATGAGCGCTTGCTCCAGGCTCAGTCGCTTCTCTCTGTAGGACATGTACGTTCGGCCCGCCCTCTGTACCGCCACTTGCTGAGCATCCGTCTTGAATCCGCAACGTTCGAGCATTTCGCGCACGTCGTCGGGCAGCCTGGGCTGGGTTGGAGGCGGCGGCGAGATAGACTTCAATTCCTGCCACGTGTCTTCAAGCTGGCTCTCGAGAACATGCTTTTCCGGCTTGCCCGGAGATTCTTTGACGGGCGGGCTTCCCGGCAGCAAATGCGCCAATTTCAAGAAGCAATAGAACGATACGCCCTTCTCCTTCTCTTCAGCTTCAGCCTCTTCATGTGCTGCCTCGGCGGCGCTCGTCGGCTTCAGCTTTTTGAGCTCGCTCAGGCCGTTTGCAAGAGCAAGCTTGCCTTCCCGAATGAGACGCTGCGCCGCAAGAACGGCTACGATAACCTCGCGACGGACGATCCTGAGCTCAACGAGCGCTTCACCAATCTTGAGGCCGCGAGCGTTGGCGACACTCAGAGCCGCCTGAACGTGGCGCTCTTCGATCAAACCTGCGTCCACCATCAGTCGGCCGACCCTTGTGCGGTCGGTAAGCCCGCCATGTCCGACATTAGATATCACCTCTATGCAGCGCCGAGCCGATTAGAGGCGATCAACGGCGTCATCTCTGCTTACGTCCCCAAGGCGGACTCTGTCCTGGAGGTTGAGCGCCAGATCGATGAAGTCATTGTGCAAATCGGCCACGCTGACGAGCACTCTTCCAAGGGGGAGCCCGGTCATTTTAGCGAGCGAGAGCCTCGATTTAATCTGATCCCGACTGATGGAATCGCTCTCCACGAGCAGCTCTCCCAGCCTATTGCGCGGGCGGCTGGTGGACTCTATGCCCAGCAAATCCAGCGCCAAGCCAAAAGAGACATGTTTGCGTTTCACCAGAGCCATTGCCCGAGAGGTCTCGGCCGCTGAAATCAATTGGTCGCGCATGAAGGACTGGGCGGCAATCGCCGAATGCAGCGTATCGGTATCGATAAAGTCGTGCATGATTAGAACCAATCCCAGCGGCAGCCCGCGTTTATCGGACTCGTTAAGCGCCACTTCCATCGCGCTTGCCGGAACCAGTTCCCACTCTACTAAAAGCTCCCCCAGCGGGGTTAAACCTAACGCCTTATCCATTTCCTTGTCTCGACCTTTCGGCAAAACACGTGCGACCGCACCATATAGATGCCCACTAATGTAATGTCAGTACCGCTGTGAGGCCCATAATCCAACAAAACCCTCTTTCGAGGGAAATGCATCCCTCCATCAAGTGATCTGTGGCGCTGTCCAGCGAGGTTCTGTCCCGCGAATTCATCGACGCAATGGGTGCGCTGGAGCGCTCGGCGTGGATGAGATGCAGCGATCCTCAACGGGTGCGCTCGAAACACTTCGTTGAGAATCGCAGCCAGTCTTTAGAGAGGGAACTTGTGCCAACGGACCACGTCGCTTTCTCACGCACCATGGTGCGCTACCTCAAGAAAGGAGGCATACCAAATGAAAACTTATGCCCCTGTGTGGATGGCAATAACCTTTGTTCTCTTTGCCATCACGATTTCCTTATTTGTCTTTTGGAAGTCTTCAGGACCACCTAACTTCAGCCACGAAGCTGGAACCGCCGTGCAGTCCGATTCAATTACTCCCAGATGGCCTGAGGGAAAAATGATTGACGGATTGAGCCGACCTCACAAACAAGGCGATTGAGACATCACCAGAGGCGATTGGCATAGCATCTAATGGCCAATAGCACCCACTATCTTGTTACGAGAAGAGGTTGGCGTCGCGAGCAGAAGCGACGAACCAATTCACCATTCCTGGTGTCACCAATCCGGCAACAATCAGGGCGATACCAAACAAGATGCGTTTGCCTGGCGTAGCGTCCAACGGCAGACCGTAAATCTGACGTATCACCTTGCGATGCAACGTGCCATGGAGAATGGCGGCGAAGCCGGTAATCAGGCAGGACATCTCGACTAGGTTTGTAATGATGTTCAGTAAAGCCTCCAAATTGGCCAGATTATTGACGCGAACCGTTCCTGCCGTGTTGACGCCGGTGACATAAGTAACCTCCGTTCCTTGCGGGCCAATTGTGCCATTCGTCGCTCCGCTCAGTTTCGGAGCATTCGCAAGTACGGCAACGCACGTTACCGGCGAAACTATCTGGTAGTCGCACGCAATCTCGGCCGCTTTATCTTTGCGCCGCTCATGCAGAAACTCATCTACCATTTTGCGCGCGTTCAGGGCAAGGAGTTGCGCTTTTCGCTCGCGATCTTTTATGACGAGGCAATTGTTCGGCAGCTTGTCCTCGAGCGAATAGCTGACCACAAACTCCCTGCGTCCCGGCTGCCATTTGGCAAAGAAGTCATTCAAATCCTGAGTGAGATTGGTGCTGCGCTGGATCGATTGAAACGAAGTCAGTTCGCCGTGATTTTTGAAATATTCCACGCAATCGGTTTCGCCGCTGTCCAGTGACAGCTCGTAGAGTCCTGGTTTGTGGGCGAACGGCGACATGATGTAGATGTCGCGACTGAGCGCCGGTTGGGCGCCGTGAATCCAGAGCACGACCCCGCCTTCTGCCTCACCCGCCGCTTCGGCTGCCTTGACGACCGTTTTCAGATTGTCCTGACCGCCAATGAAATTGATCTTGTCCAGCTTGGGCAAGGCTTCTCTAAGTGGCGTGGGAGCGCTCAATTCACTGCTCTCTTGAGATGCAACCATGAGGGATATCGGCTCGGGATGGGCGATCGATGCCAGGCTGCCCTTGATGTCTTTGAGGTTGTTCTTAATGGTCGCGGAGCCGTCAAGCACCACAATCAGGCGTTTGGGCGCGCGCGAAACCACTTCTTTGATCGTCCTCACCACGAATTTGTGGATGGGCTTTGCCACTACTTTTGGTGCCGGAGCTCTGTGTCGCTTATGCCTGTAAACTAGATTGACGTCTTCAAGCTGCTGCCTGACACCCTTGGAGCCATCGATCATCAGCACAACCTGTTGCGGGCCCGGTCCGTCCATGTCCTCCTGCTCTTGCTGCCGTTGCTCGCGCTTCTTGCGTTCTGCTTCTTCTTTCGCTTCTCTCTGGGCGCGTTTTGTGGCGAACGAGTCGCCGGCGGCAATGGTTTGCATTGTGCCATTGCGCCTGGTCAGCACCATAAGCGGTGTATGCTGGATTTGCGATTGATCCAGGACTCCATCCAAGACATACTGTCCAACCGGAGTCTTGTGAGACTTCACATTTTGAGCTCTGCTGTGCATTTCATATTTGCCTGCCAGCGACAAAGTGTGCTCTCCTTTGAGATCGAAATTACTTGCAACGAAGCGCGGCAGGATGATTTCCGCTGTGTCCAAATTCTCGATGCCGAGCGGTAAGACGACGTTCATGCTGATCTTGAGCTGCTCATCTTGAGGGATCGGGTAGCAGTGCAGAAGATATCTGCCGCGACCGAGATCGGAGATTACCGCTGGGCTGTTGTGATCGGCATCAACCCAACCGCTGGTTCCCTCTTCTTTGTCTTCGCGCGCAAAACGAGCTTCGATGGGCTCTCCCCGCTGCCAAACCGTGAGTCCACTTATGACTGCCCCGCGCGGCAGCGCAACTTGGGCGCGCGCCTCTTGCTCGCTCTGAGTGTCGTTGCGGAAGACGAATGTCCAGCCGACTGTGGCGGACAACTCGTCGGCGTTTACCGATCCGTCCATAGCGGAACGAACGAGGGAAAGCCCTTTGACGGCGCTGCCGACAACATGCCGCTGGAGGTAGTCATCCGACATGGCGCTCAAGTCGCCGTCTTTCTCATCATGGAAGGGCTTTCCCGTGACGGTGAAATACAGTTGATGCATATCCACTTGTTTGATGGGAAAGAAAAGCCCTGCAATGCCGGCGGCTCTTGCATCCGAGGCTTCCATGAGCAGCTCGCGTTGAGCTTCGAGCTTGCGCAGCATTTCAAGTCCTTGCAGTCGTTCTGATGGTATGTGCGATACTGCGGATTTCTCTGCGATGCGAACGCACCAACCACGCGTTTCTGCAGTAATGAACATGAGTACGCCGATAAGCGCGCCGGACAAAACGAATGTCACCACGCGGAGGCGTGATTTGGGAAATTCCATTTTCAATCTGATTTTGTTTATCAGATGCACACCAACCAGGCCGGCTGCCATTGCGAGCGCGGTTATCATAAAGAATCCCGTGGTGAAATCAGTGCCAACCGCCGCCGCTAATTCTCCGTAGCCTGCAGGAATGGCAGCGATACAAAGCGCGGCAATCAGCATGGCGATGCCGATGGAGATTCCCGAAAGGAGTCCGCGAGCGAATGTGAAGCGGCAGTCGTTTTTGCACAATGCGGACCACAGCCGATAATTGACGAATGGAATTGAGAGCAATAGGAGAATTTCGACGATCGTCTCTATCGGATGATTGAGCAGAACCAGGGTAATGCGCTTGGGGCATGAGGCGATCGAGAGCACGCTCATGAGAATCGGGCTTACGACGCCCAGGCTCATGACTGCAATCCCTTCGAATCCCTGCCACAATTTGCGGCGGGGAGGTGGTGGCGGGATGTCCTCATCCGTCCAGTCAAAATGCGAGGATAACTCTTTAGCCTCTACCTCGCCTTCCATGTACATTCCCGAACTGCTGCGTGAAGACGATGTATCTTCACCTTGTGGGTGATCGGTCGGTTCAGCTAATGCATTGTCCTCATCTTTTATATTGCCCGCGTTTGCGCTTGTGCCTCCCTCGTTTGCGTTTGCAGCGCGGTCGTTTGCGTTTGCAGCGCCCGTGCTTGCATTTACATTGCCCGCGTTTGCGTTTGTAGCGCGCCCGTTTGCATTTATGGCGTTGGTGCTGGCATTTATGGCGCGCCCGTTTAGATTTTCGTCACCTGCCTTTGCATTTGCTCTTTCTGCTGGGCAGGCGTCGTGTGAATCTTTACCCGTCACTCGGTGGAGGAGCGATTGCAGCGTGCCGAGTGCCGAGGTAATCGGCGATTCGCTATTCTCTGACGTAGAAACGGCACCATTTTGAGTTTGCGGTGGAAGGAGCGCAGCAACCGAATGCGGTGGCTGGTTGCCTGCTGGGTAGTGGTGGTAGATATGAAGAACGTTGACATTCGCCGATGGTAAATGGGCACCGTTGCATGCATCTGTTTCGCCAGGTATTGGATCATGATTGTCATTCATCAGCGTATATCCTGAAATTGTTGAGTGCTTGGGAGCGCGAGTGCGGGCGATGGTGATCAGTTGCAGGTATGCGATTGCAGGGTCGGCGCGGCGCGAATGGCGCCTTGGTTCGTAAACTCAGCGTCTGGTTCGTGGGAACGCAGCGCTAGGTTCGTAGGAACACAGCGTCTGGTTCGCGAACGCAGCGTCTGGTTCGCGAACGCAGCGTCTGGCTCGCGAACGCAGCGTCTGGTTCGCGGGAACGCAGCGTCTGGTTCGCGGGAACAAAGCGCTTGGTTCGGGCGCTCGTGGAATGAGCTAATTGTTTGTTTTGAGCGCTTACGGCGCCCACATCTGTGTGGTGAGGTGCGTAGTAACTGCATCAAACCTGATGACCAGGCTCTGTGAGTCTATGGCCGAGGATGGCAAAAATCGATAGGGTTTACCCGACTATTCTTACCTGAAATGGGAGAGCAATCAGCAGTGATGCAAATGCAATTTCATTTTTCGGCGTTTTTGATGCGACAAAGAGACCACTCGTCTCAAGACCAGCAAGACCATCGAGCGAATTGCGCCGCCACTCGATGAAGAAGGCGACAGCGGATGGAGGGCCGCTAAGAAGAAAGCAGCGCCTGCAGGTCCGCTTTCAAGTTATTCACCGTCTGGTATCGATCATCGACATCGAGAGCGGTCGCCTTCGCAATTATAAAGTCCAGCTCCGGGCTGATGTCCGGCTTTAGTTCTCTCGGATGCGACGAGCTGATGGGAATGGGATCGCTGCCGGTCAACAAATAATATAAGGATGCGCCCAGCGAGTAAATGTCGCTTTGCGTGACTGCTTCGCCGCGAAACTGCTCGGGAGGCAGATATGCATGTTTGCCGACAACGGTGGCGACAGTAGTGGTCATGGTTTGCTGAACAACATTGAAGTCGATCAGCACAAGCGACCCGTCTTTCCTCAGAATCATGTTGTCGGGAGTGAAGTCGCGGTGAATGATGGGCGGATCGAGTCCATGAAGATAATCAAGAATGTCGCACATCTGAGAGGCGAGCTTAACAACCTCGTTCTGCCCGAGCGCCCCATGCTTCTCAACCTTTTCTTTCAGAGAGCCGCCCTCAATATGTTCCAAAACAAGATAGGCTCTGTGATCTTCAATCAAGAAGTCGTGCAGCTTCACAATATTCGGATTGTCGAGATGCTGCAGCACTCGGGCCTCCTTTTCGAATTTTTCGAGGGCTCTGCGCCTGACATTGATGCCCACAAAGACGGGAAGGATGAATTCCTTGAGCACGACTTCATTCCCGCTCAGGTCTCTGGCGACATAGGCGTGCCCCTGCCCGCCGACTCCAATTTGACGAATGATGTTGTATTGACCGTCCTTGAGTTTGGCTCCTTCAATCAGCGGCTTGAGTTGTTCTCGCTTGGGCGGAGCGGTGAGGGCCGACAACCAGAGTTCCGTGTAGCTGTGATCGGACGGCATCTGAAGCGCCTGAATTACTTCTGCATCGCGATGCACCTGTGGTGCCCAGCTTTCTATCGACCTGAGAAGAAGCTCTCTGTCAGCTGCCGAATCAAGCGCACCAAGGCGCAACTTAATCGTTTCCTTGCTTCCTGAAAAGTGAATCTCATGATCCGCGGGTGACGTTTTGCCGCTCGGGTGAAACATCGTGATGTGTTTGATGTCGTGCCAGTTCAAGGATTTGCTGCCGCTTTTACTTGAGGCGCGGCTCATGAGACTCAGCCCTGTCTTGTTGAGAACAAGCCTGAATGGGCGCGTCAGGTAATAGATGATGGCACCATTTATTAATGTGACGATCGCCATGATCATTATGAGTATCGTCGCGTTGCGGGCTGGATTCGACCCGGAAAAGGCATCCGGGTCATTCATCACATTGGGGTTGGGCACGAAATAGGTTCGAAAGAATTCAATCAGCTGCGACAATTGAACATTGGACATATGCGGCATCAAGAGCGCATAGGCGCCGAAGCCGAGTGCGATCAATGCCGCAGGAGCCAGCCACGTCGGCCTCCATGTAGCATCCGCTCGCAATTGCCTCCTGCCCTTGAAACGATCGAGAATCCATCGTTCTATCTCCGCGAACGAGCGATATCGCAGGACAATTTGATCGGGAAGCGCATGCGGGGCGAGTTTTTTTTCCGGCATTTTCTCTTCGACGAATGCCGTATTAACGACCAGACAGCCAGTGAGTTGGTCGTGAAGGGCTTGTTTTCTTGGATGCAGGAATATCTGCAGGTAGCCCAAGAGCAATAATCCGGCCGACACTACCTTGGTAAGGTGCCGAAAGAGCGCGCGCCTGAAAGACAGGCGATTGCCTTCCGCGTCAGTGACCGAAATGCCAAAGAGAATCTTTCCCAAAGTCGCGCGCAGAGGGGAGCTCTCCATAAACGCATAATACAGAGGGCCGAACACAAGCGGCGCAAGGAGCACTGTGCCCGTGATTATCCACGAAGCGCCGGTGAAAGATGCCGTGTGCGGGTACATGGTGTGATCGATGATGCGCGCCATGTCAGACAGAAGATGCGGTCCCCACCATGTTTGATTGCTTATTTGCGCGACAAGATTCATAACCGGGGTCAGAAGCGGAACAAGAGTTCCGAAGAAAAACATGGAGCAAAAGGCTATGCCACAACGCACAGTATCAAGGAAGAGATTGAGGACGCTGTCGAGCGAAAGGGGAATGAAAAACATTCCAAGCAGGAAACAAAGCATGCTGAAGAGTATGGAACCAGCCGTGGTTACAATCACGGTATCCACCAGCGTTGCCATCACGCGGCTGAGGAAAGCTGAGTATTTCGTCTTCGATGCCAGTGCGCAAAACGTCTGCAATCTTTGCAGTCGGTCGAGGAGCGAATTCTTGTCCGCCTCATCTTGCTGTTGATGTGGGTTATTCGTGGAGGCAGCGGTGCGCTCGACGCCGGAGGCTGCGGTGTTCTCTTCTGCTTTGCCGGCAGATCGCGACTCATTTTGAGAAGACGGCGCGCGAGCGACGTTTGCATCGTCAAGCTGAGCAGGCTTGATTCCGATATCCACTTGATTGGTCGTTGAGTGCGCAATGCCCGAATCCGCGTCCGGGTCACGATCGGGCGACTCGCTCAGCTTGATCTCTGCGGGCTTCAGGTCTGTGTCAGTGTCATCCTTGCGTCGCGGACTCATCGCTCATCTTCCTGCATTCTGCTGCTCGATCTTGCGATTGATGTAGGCGCGCCAGCGCAACACATTATCGCGATCCCATCTGGAAGATATCTCTTCTGCTCGATCGATGTCGTGCAGAGCAGGATCGTTGCGACCACTCTTTACGTTGGCAATCGCGCGATCGATGTACAGCCTCTGGTAATGAACTCTCGTCAGATAGGGCATCCTTACGCGAACGGTTGGTCTTCCTGTGTCGAGATCGAGGGGTAATTTCGGCACAACGCGGTTCAAATCATCGAGAGCGCCGAGATAATCTCGGTTCTTGATCTTTACATGTCCACGCCACGCATAGACGGAATTTAGCGCCCGCGTTTTGAGTTCTTTTATGTTTGCCGGAATGTCATTTCTTGCCACTTCTTTCTCCAGCAGGCGCGCTGCGCTGTCAAAGTCTGCGATTGCAGGGGCGTAATCACCTTGCTCCGAGTATTCGAAACCTCGAAATTTGTAATACAGGTCGCTGTTTTGAGGATCGTTTTTGATTGCCCTTGTTGCGGCGAGAATCAAATTGTCAACGTCCTCGTAATCTTGAGGGAGTATATCCATGGCATGCAAAAACGGTGCATCAGGCATTTCCACAGCGAACACGCGCTCTGCCGTGGCACCATATTGGACGGCTTTGTCCCACTGCTTGGTTATTGTTGAATAGAAACTTGCCAGCTCATAAGCATAATGAACCCGTGCCCACGAGGCTGGCACGATCATCAGGAGCGAGAGGGCAACCGGGAGAAGACACAAGGCAGCGAAACCAAGGGCGATGGCGCGAGCCGTAAAAACCACCAATTTGCGTCTTTCCATTTCTGACTGTTTTTCATCCGATGGACAATGGCTTTCTTTATCCGCTTTTTCATTACCGCTCTTTGGCTCAAGCGGTGGATGCGGATTGCTGTCGCTTCGCATTGGATTTTTGGAATTTGCAACCGGCAGGAGCTCGTTTTGGCCGCCGTCCCTTTTGCCGGTCGAGTGATCAGGCGACTGTTCCCCACCTTCACCTACGCGGAGATCGATCTTCGAGCGTTCTCTCAATTCGTCACTCATAAGCTCTCCGCAACGTACTCTGGTTTTTCCCGGAGTGAAATTGTGCTCAATCGCTCGAGTCTCGTCCTGATCTCGCTTGCGCTCTGCAAGCGCTTTTGCGTGTCGAAGTGAGTGCACTCTTTGATCAATTGATCCAACTCATCGGGTACGTCCGCCAGGAATTTCTTCACGCTGGATTCGGCGAGCGGACGAGGGTCGTTGCCTGTAAGAAGGAAATACAGCGTTCCGCCAAGAGCGTACAGATCGCTTTGCGGAACTGCCTTGCCTCGCAATTGTTCCGGCGCCATGTACGCTTGTTTGCCGACGAGCGTCCCAGTGGCAGTTCCCACGAATTCATTGGCGGCACCGAAATCGATGAGGACGATAGTGCCGTCGTTTTTGACAACCAGATTATCTGGTGTCAGATCGCGGTGAATGATTGGAGGAATTTGGGTATGCAAGAAGTCGACAATGTCAGCGATTTGGCGGCCCCATGCTATGACCTGATCGATTGATTGCGCGCCGTTTTGGCTGACATACTGGCGCAGATCTTGACCGTGAATGTATTCAAGAACAAGATAGTGCCTCGTATCTTCGACGAAATGATCGAGCACTCTCGCGATTTGTGGATGGGAAAGAGAAGCCAGCAGCTCCGACTCCCTTTGCACGTATTCTTCGGCCTTGCGGCGTGCGCTTTCGTCAGAGTTAGCCGGCACAACAGCTTCCTTGAGCACCACTAAGTCTTGCTCGTTGCGCTGGGCAAGATAGATTGCCGACAAACCGCCGAAAGCAAGCTGTTTAATCACTCTCAGTGAGCCGCGCTGCAATTTTGTTTCCGGTTCGAGCGGCACGAAAGTGGTAGCGCTAAAACGCCTGCTGAGCTCCTCCTCCCACAACTGGGTGTATCCCACGCGACCGATGCCGACGTTCTCGTTTTGCAGCTGATTATGATAGGCAATTAGAGCCGGTGATCTTTCGCAGTTCTTTCCCCACAATTCAATGGACAGCAGGAATTGCTCGAGGTCTGAGGGACTGACGTATTTAAGTGACACGGGCACCATTTCGCCGGTGCAGAAGTGGAGCAATAATTTTCCCTCGCTTCTGTCCGGGCTGGTCAGATCGACTCTCGCCAGCTCACTCCAGCTGCGGTTGCGTTTGAACTTCACACGTCCCAACAGAAACAGCGGAAAGGACACGCCTTCCTTGGACACGCGAATGAGATCGTCTTCGGATATGGCGCTCACAAAAGTGAATGGTATCAAGCAAAGCAGCGTGAGCAATGCCCAGAGTATCGTCGGACCCGCTTCGTAGGAAAACGGACCAATCGTGTAGTACATGATGATGACTGCAAGGATGCCCGGCCCGAGAAGAAACCAGAACGGAAACGTCACGCAAATTAGAAGAAAGAGGGCTTGCAGTTGCGGTGGCTTGTATTTTACCGAGAGTTCTAATTCCGCCATTTGTTCCTGAGACATCACAATCCATTATTCACATGCCCGACATCGGCTGGGACTATGCCTGGCGGATGGTAAAATGACTTTCTTATCAAATAGTTTTAAGATTTGAGTATTTGATGAAGCGAAACAAAAGTGCAATAACGGCATTGGCGGGTGTGCTTGCTTTTGTTGCCGCAAGTCTGATCAGTGACGTCAGGGCTGGCGATGAGCCAGGATCCGCAGCATCGCCAGGTGAAGCTGCGCAGGCATCGAAAGACGCGGCAGCCGGCAGCGAACTCCCGCCTCGTCGCTCAAAACTTACTCGTCAAACATTTCCGGAGCACCACTTCAGTGTATTGCTTACGCCATCACCTGAAACCTCTCGAGAGCAGGTGACCACTTCTGGCGGGCAGTCTTTCTCGGCAACGCATTTCAAGGCCAGGGAATGGCCGCACGGCGTGTACGAAGTGCAGGTTCTCACTTTGCCGGAGCATTCCGGACTGAGTCCTCTGGCATTGGATGAGCTGTGCGCGAAGATTGCTGAGGGGCCTGGCGATTTCGGCAAAGCGGTTATCACGGCACAAAATGAAATTAGTGCAGGCGGGAACTCTGGCCGACATCTGGAGATGTCATTTAAGGAAAACAAAACAAATGGAGCGAAGGCTAGAGTGTATTCAATTGGTCGGCGGGTATATATTCTTACTGCAAGTGGTACGAAACCGTGGTTGAAATCCGCCGCTGTCAATGGATTTCTTGACTCCCTTCAGGTCAAGGGCGAATAAGAAGAAGCCCGTACCATCACTGCATGGAGGGCTTATGTTTGGCAAGAGAGATTTAGCGGCAACATGTGCTTTTGTGTTGGTGATTGCGGGACAGTCCGGAGTGCCCTGGTTGTCGGCAAACAGTGTAGCCCTGGCTGCGGGCAAAAATGCCGCCGACGAGTCCGCCAATCAGTTTGAATCCGTGGATGGTGGCATTCGCGCACTTCTCAAGGAGTACTATCCGAAAGCCAAGATCACGCAGAAGGGCTCGACTTTTCGATTCGAGTACAAGCTGCGCCCATACACCGATCCATCGAGTGGCAGGCAAGTAATCGGACCGGATCTCCAGGGGATACTGGGCGAGATGGAGATGAAGCCGGGGCAGTACAGCGGACTGGACAGGCTGCCGGCCGTTTTTCCGCAAACACTTTATACGATTCTTGTGCTTGCGCCTTACTCGCAGCAGCAGAACGCACATCTTTTCTGCCGCTTGCATTATCCACCTGATGCGGCTCCTGAGTTTTTGAAGGAGTTTAAGCATTTGATTACAGAATTCGAGCATTCTGCATCACCGGTTCCTTCCAAACCCTCATCAAACAGGAAATCTACGACGTTCTCCCAGGCACGAGTCTCTGAGAAGGACACAACGCTCAACACAACAGCTGCTTCGTCTGACGGGCTTGGCAAAACTGCCGTCCATTCGCTGGTCGACCAATCGCGGTCGACGTCATCTGACGTGGGGCTGGA
>DATNRC010000681.1:0-3257 GCA_036703705.1 Candidatus Obscuribacterales bacterium | reverse complement strand
GAAAATTCCCCTGCTCTAACCTCACAGTGGCTAGAAGAAGCCTTATTTGGGCGAGGTCTTTCTCGGATATACTGCGGTACCGGGCCGACTGTCTCTTGTCCGCTTTTATCGAATCGCTGACGGCAAGCGCCTGCCCGAGCGCGGACTCGGCCAGCTTGCTGTAACCTTGCTCGCGAAATATCAATGCCTGCTCGTAGAAAGCCCGCGCCAGTCTTGGGTTTTGCTGACTAGCCTTGAGGAATTCAACTAAAGCACGGTTCCAATCTCCGCTTTTCTTGAAGGCCATGCCCCGCTCAAAATGACTGTTGGGCGCCAAAGCGCAAGAGCGCATGGCTGATCGCCTTTGGGCGCCGCGTCTTGCCGGAGAGAAAGAAGAGGCTTGGCTGACCGAAGAGCGCACGGGTGCGGCTGCTGTCTGGATGTACGGCATGGCGTGAGAAAGGGCCAGGGGCTGCTCATGCGCTCCTGCTGGGCTGGCCAAAGCCGCAGAGGGCGCAGTACAAGCAATGATCCCTAAATGAAGGCCTAGAGAAACTAATCCCAGAAACGCAGAGCTGCTCCACCTCATCTGGATGCTTTCATTTCCCGTATGTTTGCTTGCTCTACGAAATGAGGGGCGAGTGTATATATTTTGTATGGCCACCGAAAACCCTCATGAATACGACCTCAAGCTAACTCAATCGGGAGAGTTTTTCAAGGTCATGCCAGTGAAAGCGTAGGCTATTTCTGAATCAGAACGCGCTCGAGTTCTCTGAAAAATGTTTTCCACGACGGCTCAACTATAGTCTTGAGCGGCCTTACCAGCACGGTTCTCATTCCGCAGCGCTGCCCGCCCCAGATGTCGGTCAAAGGACGGTCGCCGACTACCACTGTTTCTTCTGCCTTCAGACCAAGCATATTGAGGGCGTGGCAAAAGGCTTTTCTGCTGGGCTTCCAGGCAAAGCCAATCACCGGCATCGCCAGCACTTCCCGCACCTTTTCAAGATATTCGTGCCTTTTGTTGTTGCTTACTACGACCATGCGAAACTTGTGACGTGCTTTTTCCAGCCAATCTGCTACTTCTTGAGTCAACTCGCCGCTCTTGGAGGCGATTAGCGTGCTGTCCAGATCGAAAATGATCCCCTTCACGCCGGCGTTTTCAAGAACTTTGATATCAATGTCGGTGACGTCGCCGTCAATATTGTAGGTGGGTTTGAAAATGGGCATTCGATTTGGCTTGATTCGCGCGCAGGGATGCTAAGAATATTTATCGCAGTTTCTTGCCCGTCGTGCCTTAAGCTGGCCGAACCTTCCCGGGACGAGCGCGGCGAGAAGCCGAGGCGGAGGCTGTGAGTAATTCTTCACGTTTGCGAGCCAATGAGTCGCCGCGCGGTTAAAATGGCTCACTGATTAAGCTTGCAGCGAGACGCAAGTCCGCGGAAACGGTGTCCAACAAGAAGAGTACCAAGGCAGCAAATGTGCCCTCAACTGAATATCCAGCGCTGCCGCTCGAGCATGTGGCCATCATCATGGATGGCAACCGGCGCTGGGCGGATCAGAAAGGCATACCACGTCTTTTGGGTCACAAAGAAGGCGTGAAGAGTCTCAAACGCCTGGTCAGGCATGCCGGCGAACGGAATCTGAAATACTTGACCGTCTATGCGTTTTCGAGCGAAAACTGGCAGCGCAGCCAGGAGGAAGTTCGCTATTTGTTTGAGCTTTTCAGCACGGTGCTGAAAGACGAATTCGACGAGCTGTCCGCAAATCGCGTCCGCCTGCGATTCATTGGCGACCTCTCGCAAGTGCCGCCCAACCTCAGAGCCTCGATGGAAAAATCGATGAAGGACTCGGAGAACAACACGGGACTCTCGTTGCAGGTGGCGATCAATTACGGTTCGCGGCTGGAAATCACACTCGGCGTCAAGCGACTCGTGGAAGACGTTAAAGCCGGAAAGATTCAAGCTCAAGAGATTGACGAAGAGCTTCTGTCCAATTATCTCTTTACCAGAGGCATTCCCGACCCCGAAATGATCATTCGCACAGGCGGTGAGATGCGGCTTTCCAATTATTTGCTGTGGCAGGCCGCCTATTCGGAATTGTATGTGACGCCTGTGTTATGGCCGGATTTCACGCCCGAAGACTTCGAAGCGGCGATCGTCGAATACCATAAGCGCGAAAGACGCTATGGCGGTGATTAGGAATAAACTAGCGATGATATCCGCTCTCGGGCGGGTACTGTCTGTACTGCCCGTAGCCTGGCGGGGGCCCGGCGCTCACCTGCAGCGATTCATCGAGCTGAATAGGAAGCGGCGTTCCTGAATGAATGGTTACTTCCGAGCCCTTTCGTACCACGGCCCCCACGGCGCCGACGCCGCCACCCATGGCTGTGCCGAAGACAGCGCCCATTCCCGTTGCTTTGCCTACGCGGCCGTTTGAAGTGGCTCCGACAATTGCACCAAGGGCGGTGCCCAGGGCGGCGCCGCCGGCAGCGCCGACGCCCGTCGTAACCAATCCTTTGCCGATGCGGCCGGCGGTCGACCCGCCCGTCAGTCTGAGCTGATTGTCGTCTATCGACGCCGAAAGAGGAAAGCGCCGGCCGTCAGGCGTTTCAATGGCTGTGAAGCGGATGTCTATTTTGCCGTTCGCTCCAAAACGAAACCGTTTTGCGGAGACCACATTTGTCACTTGTCCTGTGAGCTTGCTGCCTGCAGGCACGACCTCCACTCCTCCCGAATAAATCGGCGAGCTGAGGGTTGCTTCGACCGGTTCTCCCGGTTGCGTCGAGCCGGAATCGAGAGTGTTTTTGAGATTGGCTTGAATGCGCGTGCCTGCGGCCACGACCGCCACGCGTCCCTCAAGGTACGGGCTTGCTTGTGGAGGCGGATAAGCGCCGGTTTGCGGATAGCCCGGAGTGAGCGGCGGATAGCCTCCCTGTGGTGGCACATAGGCCTGAGGGTAAGCGGCTGGGGGCGGATAGCCTTGAGGGGGCGGATAACTTTGCGCCGCGCCGCCGCCATAGCCCGGCTGACCATAAGCCTGCTCGGAGATTTTCCCCTGATAAGCCGGATAAGTGCCGGTAGCCAGCTGATCCGCCGGCGGCACGGATTGCGGCGGCGGTGAAATGGCGCGTTTGGTTGTCTCGGCAATGTCCTGGCGCGCCAAATATTGATTGAGGCGATCGAGCAGCAACGCAGCGTCTGCCCTGGTCGCGATTTTGGTGGCATTTATGGTGTCATGGTCCGGATAGTTGATCAGTATGCCGGCCTCGGATGCTTGCG
>DATNRC010000680.1:0-2814 GCA_036703705.1 Candidatus Obscuribacterales bacterium | reverse complement strand
CCGCCACAAGAGCTTTCGCCGTCTGGTAGCGCTTTTCGCGATCTTTTTCCAGCAGCTTTTCGACGATCATCTCGAGCAAGGGTGGAAACTTGCGACCCAGAGAGGCTTCCTGCAAAGTAAGAGGCTTCTCGGACTGATGCTTCATCATGGTTGCAAGCGCGGTGTCGCCAATGAGGGGAGGCGCGCCCGTAAGGGCCTCGTACATCACGCAACCGAGAGAATAAAGATCAGATCGGTGGTCCACGCCCAGCCCCTTGCACTGCTCCGGGCTCATGTACAGAGGACTGCCGAATATCTCCCCGGTTTTGGTCAATGTCTGCTGGTTGAACTCGTCCTGCCCGGTAAGCTTGGCAATGCCCAGATCGACCACTCGCACAAAATCGTTGGTTGAGTGATCGGCGACGTCGATAAGCATGATGTTGCTTGGTTTGATGTCGCGATGGATGATGCCGTTATCGTGCGCATAGGAGATGGCGAAGCCTACCTGAATGAATATTTTCACGGCGCGTGATATGGGCAGGACGCCGAGTTTCTTAATCTCGTCCGACAGGGTAATGCCGCGCACGAGGTCCATGACGAAGTAGGGACGCCCGGAAGGCAGCAAGCCAAACTCGTGCACCTTCGTGAAATGCTGATGGTCGAGCTTTTGCGCGGCCCGGGTTTCGTTTTGGAAACGCCTCCAGAGGGCTTCATCAGGCTGGCATCTGTTGAGGCATTTGAGAGCGAAATCAGAGCCGATAGGGAGATGCTGAACCCGATACACGCTTCCCACTCCGCCGCTGGCGATGAGCTCGATCACGCGATACTTGTCGAGAACCGTAGCGCCCGGCTGAAAAACCTCTTGCAAACCAAAATCGCAGGTTTGCTCAAGATCGCTTGCGTTTTGTCGGGCGCCAGTGGAGGCGGCAGGCCGTTCTGTCGTGCCATCGGCATCCTTCTCGGCTTCATCACCGTTGTCTTCTTGCGTGGCTGAGCCATCCGTGCCGGCGGCTTTATTTGGAGCGTGTTCGTTGCCCATGTCGAAGAATGCGGTCAGTCTTGCTCTTTCCAGGCCTTAACCAAGGCCTCCATTTGTATTCTTTTCCACAAAACGAGGCGCTAGCTTCGATGGAGACGTACGTATGGGTCGAGAATTTGCTCAGTCCTCCGAAGAGCAATTTGACGTGTCAGCTAAGAGCCGCCGGCAACCATTGTTTGCTGTTCGGTGCCCAGAAGCCGGCGAATAAGTAGTCAAGATCCGCCCAGCCCCACTGGTGATACCAGCCACCACTAATGGGGCTTCCTTAACGCCATCACATAGAGTGCCCGCCCGAAATGGAAATCGTGGTGGCAGCCCTTACCCACGGTGGCAAAAAAAGTTTGTACAAACTGATCTTTTATCGGTATTATATGAACGAGAAAGGGGGGGCCAGGTGAGTACTCAGCAATCTAAAGCTTTGCATCAGCAAGATGCGCTTAACGCGTTAACTCCGGGTTCACATGAAGAGAGCGTAGCCCTCGATGGGCTCGAACATATATTTCGATGGGCATCAGAGGTGGTGGCTGACGGAGAAGATGCGAGGGTCAAAATGGCCCGCGAAAAACGCATCCGCCGTCAAGTGCTGGAAATGGTTCAGAAGTACAGGGAGCAAAAACTTCTCGCCAAGGCGAACGATGAAACCGCCTATTTGCAACGTCGAGTAATCGCCTTACTACAAAAGCTCCAGGAAGTTCTCGAAGAGAACGCCGCCATAAAGGCCGTCATGGTCAACCAGTACTGGCAGCTGGCTCGCATTCCTCAACTCGAAAGAGAGCTCAATGCGTTCAAATCAATCGAGTACGAGCGGGAAGCAGCCGTCACTGAAAGACGATACCTGATGGATGCGCTTGCCAAGGTCAAGACCGAGCGCGACTACCTGGAAGATCTCCTCAACGTCAACGAAACGGAAAACTCCCGTCTCGCTCTTTTGTTGAGCGAGACAAGAGCCGAATTGGAGAAGCAGAAAGCTCGCCGCTGGTGGCATTTGTTCTGGACGCCGGCAACAAAGTAGTGCCGCCGCACAAGAGCTGTCTGAAAATTCACGGTTCAGGCGCGAGCCGCTCCAGTACAATTTCCAACGGGAAGGCGAGAAGTCTTCCATACGGCATAGCGCTCAAAGACGACGAGGGTGCCGATTCCTTCATACGACTTTCCGTCGCCGAATGTCAGCGCGCAAACATTGCCCTTGATCGAATCTGTCATCTTTCCTGTCGCCACCTGGCGAGTGGAGCTCTCCGTATACTGAGCTCATCTCTTAACCGTTCCATTGCGAGCGCGGGCAGTTCAGACTAAAGACAGTATCCCCACAGCGCTCCAAATAAAACCAGGGTTCACTCCAGGACTTCGTCGTTATTAGAGCGATTGCGCAATTTTCCTTCAAAACCCCGCGGCGTTGGCTTGTAATACTTCCTGTTCTTCAGGTCTTCAGGCAGGCAGCTCATGTCCGTGGCGACGCCTTCGTCATAGTCATGGGCATAGCGATAGCCCTTGCCGTAGCCTATGTCCTTCATTAATTTCGTGGGCGCATTTCGCAAATGCAGCGGCACGGGATGCTGAATTGTGTTGTTGGCGTCGCCTGCAGCTTCTCCGTATGCTCGATAAATCGCATTTGATTTGGGCGCCAGAGCCATATAGACAACCGCCTGCGCAAGCGCCGTGTTTGCCTCGGGCATGCCAATCAGCTGAACCGCCTGCATAGCGGCAACCGCCTGCGTAAGAGCTTGCGGAGCCGCCAGGCCTATGTCTTCAGAAGCGAAACGGACAACCCGCCGCGCCACGTACATCGGATCCTCTCC
>DATNRC010000679.1:0-17568 GCA_036703705.1 Candidatus Obscuribacterales bacterium | reverse complement strand
CTGGCCGTCTCTGTAGAAAAGCCTCTTCTTCGGGGCAAGGCGTTTTTAAGAGCCACCAGCGCCATGGCCACAATCACGAACAGAGACGTCTTTGGCAGCTACGGCTACAATCAAGAATTGCAATTGGGGCACATCTTCTTCAACAAAGAAGGAAACGCGCGAGTTGGATTTTGGAATTGGAACTTCAGACGCGGAACCGCCACACCGTTCACAACGCCTTCCGATTTGTTCGGCACGGGAATACTTTCCGTCATCCCTGGTGGCAGCGCGCAGGACGGGCCTAAACCAGTGGGCATGTACCTCAATTTCGATCAGCGCATTTGGAAGAACATCGGCATTTGGGGGCGCTACGCATTCAATGACAAGAATGTCGGCGCGGTCTTCCTGGGAGGCTTGTTGAGCTCCAGAGGATCATTCAGCTTTGGCAGCGAAGTACCAATTGGAAGCTTCATCAAACGCAGACCCGACGATGCCCTGGGCATCGCATACGGTCAGGTGCTGCCTTACACAAGAGGAATCATATCGCCGCCGTCTCCCGCTTTTCTATCATTGAACGGGGTGCCGGCAACCACTCTGGCAGAGGTGAACGCCAACTTGAGCGCGATGAACAACGGCACGCACGGGCGAACGGAAAAAGCGCTGGAATGCTATTACCGTTACCAAATCAATAAGAACATTTCGCTTTCCCCGGACATCCAATACATATGGTCGCCGGGGGCAACCGGTCCTCGCCCGGGCATATTTGTTATCGGCACCCGGCTCAACGTAGTTTTCTAATCTTATCCTCGTGGAACTTTATGCTCGCAGATAAGAGTAAATTGAAGCTTCAAACAAATGGCACACGGCTCAAGGCCCTTCTCACAGGAGCATTATTCGCCTGCTCCGCTCTTATCGGCGCCTTAACGATAGGGGAGGCCGCCGCGAAAGCTGATGCACCATCGGCAGTATCTACCAACTGGCAACAAATAGTCAACGATTTTCATCACCTTCGGCAGACGTTAAGACGCCTCAGAGGACTCGCCGGGGATTTGCTTGGCGAATTCAATCGCACACAACTGCAAATTCTCGAGTACGAGGACTACCTCGCGAAGTACGTCGACGGCACTGAGAAATACTCCGAGCAATTGTATCCCTACGGTTTCCAAAACATAGGCAACACTGACGTTCAGCAAGGCCCGCCGCTGCCCCCACGGCGTAAATGGGTCGACCATTATATGGATCAGCTCCAGGACATTGTTGCGTTTGTCCGCACGGATACGAAAGATGCAATTTCCCTCCTTCCCCAAAGCGTGAGCGATCAACTGAAAGATCGGATCAACACCTTGACCTCACAAGCCGGCGAGATCTGCGAATCGTACGACGAGCTTCGAACATTCACCAAAGCGGATATGTACGACAACTCTCAGATTAAGGCAAAGTCCAGGGCCCTGGCAGATGATGCGCAATTGCTTGACCAATCAATCCGCCAGTTGTTGCGGGACTTGAAACCCTATTTCAGGAATAAGTAATCCTCAAAGCTGAGGCTATTTGTCAGCACGGTTTTTTGCAGACCTTTCAGCCGGCGCCGCTGGCACCGAATGGAATAGGGGAAAGCATCTACATTTGCGCTTCCCATTCGTCCTGCATAATTGTGAAAGCGTTTTGCAAGAATCGAAAACGCCTATAATTGATCATCCCTAATCATTTAATGCCAATGGAAATTGCATCAAACCTCAATGTCTATGTATTGCTCGCGCTCATTATGATCGCTTCGGCAGTGGCGATAGCAATCAAGTGGGTTAAGTTGCCCTACTCCATTGCACTGGTTCTTGTGGGCTTGTGCATCGGCATCTTTCATTTATTGCCGCCGGTAAGCATGTCTCCGCAATTCATCCTGGTCGTGTTTTTGCCTGCGCTCTTGTTTGAAGCGGCATGGAATCTTGACTGGCGAGCGCTCAGGACGACGATAAAACCTGTTGCCGTGCTGGCAACTTTGGGAGTATTCGTTTCAGCAACAGTCGTGGGCTTTAGCTTTCATATCCTTGCAGGAGTGGCGCTCAGCTCTGCGCTGGTGTTTGGAGCTATCGTCTCTGCCACCGATCCGATTTCCGTCCTTTCATTGTTCAAGAAAATGGGCGTAGAGAGACGTCTGACGATGATTCTCGAGGGTGAAAGCCTGGTCAATGACGGCACCGCCGTCGCTCTTTTCAGGGTCCTTTTGGCTTGCGTTGTAGCCAACCAGCCACTTATATGGACAAATGTCACCTCCGAATTTCTTCTGGTCACTCTGGTAGGCACATTGGTGGGAGCGGTTGTCGGATATGGAGCGTCCTTCCTGACGAAGTTATTTGATGATCATTTGCTGGAGCTCACTCTGACGCTAATCGTGGCTTACGGCTCGTATCTGCTTGCCGAACAATTACAAGTCTCCTCGGTGATATCAGTTCTCTCAGCCGGTTTCGTGATTGGCAACTATGGAAGTCGGACAGCAATGTCAGCATCGACGCGCTTGGTGGTCAATACCTTCTGGGAATATGCAGCGTTTTTATCTGAATCGCTTTTGTTCTTACTCATCGGCATGCAAATGAAGATACCTCTTCTCATTACCTATGCGCCGCTGATAGGCACTGGTATTCTTTCTGTATTGCTCAGCCGAATCGTCGTCGTCTACGTCCTCACCCCATTCGCCTCAACCAGGAAGAACCCCATCCCTTTGAAATGGCGACATATTTTATTCTGGGGAGGGCTCAGAGGATCGCTCTGTCTGGCAATGGCTTTGAGCCTGCCTTCGGACTTTCCCTATAGAGAGCCGATTGTCGTCACTTCCTTTGGAGTGGCTCTCTTTACTTTGCTTTTCCAGGGATTGACTATGGAACCATTAGTGAAAGTCCTCGGCGTGCGAGCAAGTCACTCATCAAGAGCAACCTACCTGGATTTGATTGAAGATCTGCAAAAGCAACAGGCGGACCTCATGAAATTAGAGCAGGCATTTGACGCGCGCAAAATTCAGAAGAAAAAATATTCTGTCCAAAAGAAGCTGCTCGAAGAGAAGAGGCAAGATACTGAATCGATGATCATCGAATTACAGCAAGGAGACAAGACAGTTGCCGAATTTGAAGAAATCAGGTTGAGAAAAGCGCTGCTGGAAGCGCAAAAAGACTGCGTGAACGCTATGGCAAAACGGGGGATCATCAGCGCCTCTATCATAGAGTCTTACCTGCTTCAGATAGATGCTGAACTGGATCAGCTAAAACAAGGCGTCAGCGGGAATCCTGATCAGGAAACCTCGGGCGGCAAGGCTTGAGATGGGGCCTGCCCAACCTCACTCCGAGTCTACAGCGTGCCGAACGGCGCTGCAGCACACTCCTATACTATAGATTTCAACAAAGGAAAAAGGAACCTGCGTCTCAGGATATTGCAAAGACCCAGGAAAAGGAAAGAGACTCTCAAACGAGTTTACACAGTTAAATTACTTCGGTGAAGGATAGAAACTTAACTTGTGGAGAAATGAGAGTCTCTCTCCTCATAATCCAATCTCAACCTTTCAAAATGCTTGCAATTCACAAAATCGAGAGAAGATTCAATAAGGCGTCGCACTGCGTGCATGATCCTGCTACTGTAATATTGATGTTGATTGCTCAGCTTCAGATCAGTCCATGACAAGAGTCCTTCTTGCTGAAGATGATGAATATCTGCTCTCGGGCTTAGTGCTGGCTTTGGAACGATGCGGTTATGGAGTCGATGCTGTCAGAAGTGGCACGCAGGCTGATGCGGCATTGAGAATCAATGCTTATGATCTGGTTTTGCTGGACCTGGGGTTGCCTGGCGTCGACGGCATGGATGTCCTGAGAAACCTTCGCGCGGGCGGTGAAACGATGCCCGTGATTGTGATCACGGCACGCGATGGACTGGAGGAGAAAATTCAAGGATTGGATCTCGGTGCTAACGATTACCTGGTTAAACCATTTCACTTTCGTGAGCTGGAAGCGCGCATGAGGGCAGCACTGAGAAAGAGTCGCTGGCAAAACAAAGTGGAAATAGAATTTGGCTCCCTGCGGCTGAATACCAACAGCGGGTCCTTGACTGTAAGCGGTGAGCAGCTGGATTTGACACCAAAAGAAGCGCTCGTGCTCAAGACATTGATGGCCCATGCAGGCCGCGTGGTAAGCAAAAGGCAAATTATGGATCAAGCAAGCGAATGGGCGGATGAGTCAAGTGAAAATGCCGTCGAGATCTTGATCCACCGCCTCAGGAAGAAGCTGGACTCGGCAGGTGTGGCCATCAACACCATTCGCGGCTTCGGATACGTTTTGGAAGAGCTGAAATGACAGCGGAAACGAGAAGATGGTCAATAAGAAAACGACTGTTCATGCTTTTCATGCCCTTTCTGTTTGCCATTTGTTTCGCCGGAGCCGGTGTGAGCTATTGGCTGATATCGACGTTTTCAGGCGAGTCATTTGACAGAGACCTGATCAATTCTTCTGATTCCATCGTGGGCCGACTGCGCGTGAAAAACGGCAGTCTCATAGTCGACCTGCCACCGGCTGCTCAAGCCATACTGAAACACAGCGAATCCGACAAGTTGTATTATCGGGTTATCAGCCTTGATGGCCGCGTAATCTCCGGCGATAAAGATTTGCCACCGCCATCCAGGGATTTGCAAATTGATGTGCCAAAGGTTAGGTGGGTCAATATGCCGACAGGACAAATCAGACTGGCCGAAGTAAAGACAAAGCCAGACGAGGCAACGGAAGAAACGGTGATCGTACAGCTGGCAGCGACGACCCATGTACGAACAGTCTTTCAGCGAAAAATGCTGATGAGCATTGTTATTCCTCAAGTGGTAGCACTTCTATTGGGACTCTCAGCCATTTACTTCGGAGTGGTGAATGTGCTGAGACCGGTGAAAATTCTCCACGACGAAGTCATTAGTCGCTCCCCATCAGATCTGAGCGCTCTGCCCGATCGAGACATCCCAGAAGAAATTTATCCTCTGGTAAGCGCAATCAATAATTTGCTCAATCGTCTTCGTGACGAAATCAAATTGCATCAGAGATTCATTGCAAACGCGGCCCACCAACTGCGCACGCCATTGGCCGGCTTGAAAACATTTTCCAGTATCGGCAGTGAAATGTCCGATGCCGGAGACTTGAAGAAGATCGTCCGGGAAGTCGATCATGGAGTTGATCGCGCCAGTCGAATGGTCTCGCAGTTGCTGGCTCTGGCACGTACTGATGCTGATCCGTCCATAAATGCCATGAAGAAACTTGATTTGAATTTCCTCGTCTCTGATATAGTCGAAGAGCTGATCAATCAAGCAATACAAAAGGATATTGAATTGAAGTACGAGCATTCGACGGAGCCGGCCGTAATCTTCGGTCAGCAAACGAGCCTCAAGCACCTGATAACCAACCTTATTGAAAATGCCATTATCTACACGCCTTCCGGGGGCGAAGTGACAGTAAACGTGAGAGGCGGGAGGGACGTTGTTTTGAGTGTCGCGGACACGGGTCCGGGAATTGCCCCATCAGAGCGTGCAAGAGTATTCGAGCGTTTCTACCGAATCGTCGGTTCCAATGGCAATGGCAGCGGGCTTGGCCTGTCAATCGTACAAGAAGTGGCGAAAATGCACAAAGCGCAAGTCGAAATTCAGAGCGCATCAAGCGGGGGCACTTTGGTGATTGTCGCCTTTCCGCCGACACCAGCAAAAAACTTGCTTGCTGCCGAATAACGGGTCGAAAAGAGCCTTGTCGAACGCAAGCATTTTGAAAGGTTACTCGCATAAGTTGGCCTTAAAGGCAAGACCAAGCGTTGAAGAAGCTTTTTTGAGTTTTGGCAGTGCATTCATTCAGAAAGCGATTACTAGAAAACCCAATCGGCGATATCACTGGCGGCATTATGGCGGCGGTCGTTGCTCTGCCTCTTTGTCTTGCTTTCGGAGTGGCCTCCGGCGCGGGGGCAGCAGCCGGTTTGTACGGTGCAATTGCCTGCGGAGTCCTGGCTGCAACTTTCGGCGGCACTC
Source organism: Candidatus Obscuribacterales bacterium (assembly GCA_036703705.1). Classification (GTDB taxonomy): domain Bacteria; phylum Cyanobacteriota; class Vampirovibrionia; order Obscuribacterales; family Obscuribacteraceae; genus DATNRC01. Next base: position 11,567 of record DATNRC010000679.1, on the reverse strand, counting down.
CCGGGCAATGCTCAGGTCCGACAGGGCCAATGACAATAATAGCTGCCGGAGTTATAGCGGCATCCGTCCATCCACAAACCGTCTTCGCTTCAACGGTCGGAGCGGGAATTATTCAAATTGTCATGGGCAAACTAAAGGCGGGACAACTGATTGGATACATGCCCTATCCAGTGATTTCCGGATTTATGAGCGGCATCGGCCTGATCATTATTTGCGTACAATTGGCACCTTTCTTCGGTCTGGCCGGCTCCGGCAATGTGTTGTTGTCGTTGCAATCGCTCATAGAGCTGCCAAGTAAATGGAACAGCCACGCCACCTTACTGGGCCTAGTAACCCTTCTCATGGTCTATACGCTTCCACTCATCTCAAAGAGGCTGCCGGCTTCGCTCATCGCTCTTTTGGCGGCTACATTCCTGTCGCATCTCTGGCCGATGGAAGTGCCGAGAATTGGAGAAATTCCCTCATCCTTTCCCCTGCCAAATCTGCCTCATGTGCACATAACGGAGATTCATATTGTCGTGCAAAGTGCACTGACACTGGCCCTGCTCGGCGCTATCGATTCTCTTTTGACTTCCCTTGTCATGGACAAAGTAACCGGCAACCGTCACAACAGCGACCAGGAGTTGATCGGGCAAGGAATAGGAAACATAGGCGCCGGCTTGATCGGAGGTCTTCCCGGAGCTGGCGCGACTATGCGCTCGATGGTCAATGTCAAATCTGGTGGCACGACAAAACTTTCCGGAATGCTTCATGGCTTGTTTCTCTTAGCCATCCTCATCTTTTTCGGCAATGCCGCATCGCAAATTCCGCTCAGCTCTCTGGCCGCTATTTTAATCACTGTCGGTATAAGCATTATGGATTGGCGCGTCTTACGTTCTTTAAGAACGACGCCGAAACGAGATGCATTTGTGATGTTCGTGGTACTTGCGCTAACGATCTTTGTTGATCTGATCGTTGCTGTTCTTGTCGGTGTGGCCCTGGCATCAGTGCTTTTTGTCAAGCAATTCGCAGATGCTCGAGTTTCGTCCGTAAGCGGCCTGGACACGCTGGAGGAATTGCGCGAAGTCACAGAACATATACCAGAAGAGGTGCGCAAAGCCACTTATTCCTATGTCTTGAACGGCCCTCTGTTTTTTGGAGAAGCCAAGAATTTGACCGAGGCCATCGATCATCTCTCCGATGCAAAGTATGTCATATTGCGCTTCGTCAATGTTCCTCTCATTGATCAGACCGGAGCCTTTTCACTTGAGACAGCAATCGAGCGCTGGCAAGCCCGGGGAATAAAAGTATTGTTCGCAGGAATGCCAGAGCACGTTCAAAAGGTTCTCATAGACTGTGGCGCGAAAATTGACATGGAAAACAGCTTCGATCGTTTTGAAAGTGCCATTGAAGCGATTGACTATTTAGAACGGCGTGGCACTATTACTAAGTCGCCAGGGGAGGCTAACAACATCCAAACATGACCGAAGGAAAATTTCTTGTCGCCGTCGGCCTAGACGATTCCGAAAGCTCATGGAAAGCAGTAAAAGAAGCTGTAAGACAAGCGCGCGCGCATTCCGGCGAGCTGCACATCGTCTCGATTCAGGAATCGGCCGAGGCCACTTACAGCGCCAGTGAAGCTCTGGCGGAAGAAAAGACGAGCCACGCAAAGTTGGAGCGAGCCCAGCTCAAGGCGCGAATGTATGCAGAAAGTGAGAAAGTGACGGTGACAAACGCCATTACCAAAGGTTCGCCCGTCACCGGACTGGTCGATTATGTCAAGAGTCATGGCATTCACCTCCTCGTGGTCGGCGACACCGGTCATTCGAGCATTTGGGGAGCTCTGCTGGGAACAAGCGCGGAAAAAATCGTCAGGCATGCGCCCTGCTCGGTAATGATCGTTCGCCAGAATCCCTTCGATTGAAAGGATTTTGCAAGGTAAGGCTGAAAAGATTTTGCATAGCCCTCGCCAAATCGTCTCCGGTGCGGGCAATTTTCTTGCCGCGATAATTATAATTATGGAAATAGCCGTCCAATACGTTTGCTTCAAGGACGCAATCGTGATTGGGTGATTGCGTTGTTCGACAGCAAGATTCAGTGTGAAAGTGAAAGAATATGACCAAGGGTGCTCTCTTTATGTCCACTCCCGCTCATGACCTGTGCTTTTGAGCGATGTCTATCGGGGGCTGAATTTCTAATCACAGGCAGCGACTGCTGTCAGTGTGTGCTTGTTTGCTTGTTCAGGTATTGTTCTATTGCCGAACGAGCGTCCGCGTCGCGGTCTGCGCCATAGCTCGAGAAATCCAGCAAGGCAACCGCTCCCAGCGCCTTACTGGCTCCCTCGAGATCATCGAGCGGCATAGGAAGCTGCATCACTCCCTTCAAAACGCGCAAGCACAAGAAGGGAATTTGCCTGCACTTCTTGTTGGACTTCACCGCTCGAAGCAGCTCAAGCATGCGAGACTCATCGAAAAGCAAAGTGCACACGATGAGATCTACACTTTCCCTCTCGAGTATCCTGGTCGCCTCTGTGAACGTCCCTGCAGAAATGAGCTCATGTCCCGATAGTATGCGCTCACACACGACACGCGCTTCGGAGGATGCCGCAAGCAATATTCGCGCAGGGCCAGCCATACGCCTTAACCAGCAATCGGAGAGGAGGAAACATCCGGACACTCCAATTATGTCACATATTTGCAGCACGCGAATCCCCCGAGAAGTCACACTTTCGTGTAATTGCCATTGCCCTCAGCGTATGCAGCATCACTTGAGTGTTGCGAGCAAACAGCGAGGGAAATACAAATCCGGTCTTGCCGAGTGTTGCTCCATGCCGCCGGGGTTTACGCAATATGTAAGGACCAATTCATTGCCTTTGGACAACTCAGCGTGCGCGCGGGCTGCATAGGTAAGGGTCTTTCTTCCTTTAACCATAATGTTCGCCTCCGGACAGGTATATACCCTCGTCGGAGCCGACCAGGGCCCTTCCGGTCTTGCCGCCTGCCTTAGCATGATGTGAGGGCTCAAGGGCGGCTGGTAAACGGCAATAAATCGCCAATCGCTCGCCCTCTGGACACTCATTTCCGGCGCAGCGTCCGGGAAAAGTGGCGTCATGTGCTGAGCGCTGTTAGACCATGCGCCATGGGTGTTTCCATTGCCGCCGCCCCAGTACTGCCATTTGGACATATCCATGGCAACGAGATCCTTCATTGTTATGCGAGCCAATCCAGCCGGATGCGCGTTTATTCGATCGGCGGCTGATTGCACGGAGGAAAAAACATACAGATAACCTTCATAACAGGCAATTGCGGTGCCCATACGAAATTTACCGTCATGATCCGGCAATCGAAAAGACGTCCAACGCCACTTGTCCGGCTCATCGCACGGATTCTCGATTACCAGCAGATCGTCGCCATACCAGTCAAACTGAAATTCCGGCGGGCCCTCATTCTTGCTTTTCACTCTCTTCACAATCAAATAGAGCCTGCCATCATACACGGTGCCGGCACCAGGCCAATACCAATCATTTGTATCGGCCGGCGCGAATATTCCCATTCCCTTGCCGGCGGAGTTTCTCCAGTAGTATCGGAAAGGTTGGTCAGGATGCCGCAAATTTTGCAATGCGACAGTGTTGCGCACCATCTCGCGTTTAGCACTTCCCTTGCCGCTCTTTTCGCTCTTGCCGTTCTTGCCGGAAGAGCATATCCAGGTATCGCCGAAGAACCACAGGACTCGCTCATCGTCGAGGGCAACGCTCAATGCCGCATCGGAGCCCCTCCACGCCGTGTCACTGCGAAATTTGCGATCCAGATCGGAAAGGGGGAGAACGCGTATCACCTGTGGTGCAGCAGGCGCATGCGTCATCTCGCCTTTGCTCTTATCTGCAAAGCCCGGAATGTCGCAGAATTGAACGGCCGCCCAAACGAAGGGAATGAGCAACAAAGCACGGCGCAATATTTGACCCCTTGCCGCTACACGACTATCCTTCAATAAATGGCGCATATACACAGCCGATGCTCGTCGCTTAATCAATACGACGACTGCCCATATTCAAGTTTGTAATGCCCGACAATCAGACGCGTGCGATTCGAGCCCAGTTCGCGAATCGGTTTGCCATCGGCACCGGCTCCCCAGACAACGATGAGATTTGTGTTGTTGCTGACAGCAGTTATGGTCCCGGGCGCAGCAGTCCAATCCATGGGCGGATCGGTAAGATACTCGTCAAGGATGTTTTGATTGAGAGAAGGATTGTAAACGAGCTGGATCCGCTTGAGATTGGCGGCGCTGTCCGAGCCGAGCGATCCACTTGCGGACTCCTTAGGCGAATCGAGATATGAAGTAGGAGAATTTTCAGCATCCACATACTGCGGATCCGCATCCAGACCCGCAAAGGTTTGCAGCTTTCCACTTATGTATGGATTGTTGGGCACCAATTGATTCAGTTGCGTCTGAGCCCAGGGCAATTCATCGTTGGCATCACCTGCCTCCGGCATCGGAAAACGCTGATTCCACACGCAATACTGATCCAACCAGCTTGCCACGCGCTGCATCTGCGTGTACAACTCATTGTCCGCTTGCTCGCGTATCATCTTCTGTTCCAGCGCCCGACTGGACGCGTCGCCCAGGGCCGCGGCACCAAATATAGTGCTGCCTGCCATCAAGGCAAGGGCAGCAAGAATACAACGAGATCCTTTCCTCAATATCGTGCCCCTCTCCAGTCTGAATTTTTCTCTCAACGGACGCAATGCACTATTTTTTCATAACCGCTCCGAACAATTTCCTTTGCTTGATTTCATCCACAACGGACCAATCAACTTCAGTGCTCGCAATATCAGGAAACTTAGGAGCGACGAGCCTTAGCACGCCGTCAGCAATGCCGATTTCATGCCAGAAATATGTCTGTGCGGGCAGATCAGTGACGAGCTTGGCTTGACGCTCCCATTCCTTGGGAAAATAATCGTCCGCCAGCCACTCCTCTTTCATACCGTTGGGCTTTCCTTCACCGTGCCTGAGTTTCAGGACATGCGACGGCTTGGGTATGCCTTCCTGCCGCGGAAGAATGCTCGGTCCAACCACCTTTGCGTCTTCTTGAGTGCAGCGGAAGACACAGAGTCCGCCAAGCCAGCTCGCATTGCGAATGAGTGCCTCGTCCATTTGCACGGGCGCCGTACTGTTGAGAAAACCGAGGGACTCAGCCGATGCGATGATCCCGTAGTTGGGGTGGGGGTGCTTAACAGCATCGAGATACTGCTGCAGAAGCAATAGCTTGTCCAGATCGTCGATATAAACCGTCGCTTGGGTGCCGGCCCGCGCGCCTTTTCCTGAGCCGCCCTCGTCCCCAATTAGAGGCTGGGACAATGACGTGGCCGTTTCCGCATACTCCTTAATCAACAGTCGCGCAAAAGGAGCAAGCGCGTGGTGGTTGGCTCCCTTGATGAGCACAACGCGCTTGCCTGCAATAGATTGCTTGAAGGCGGATCGCCAGTCGTACCAGGCAAAAGGCGTAAGAAAAGTTATATAAGGCTCGACGACGGCTAATGCCTGCTCGACTGGCTTTGTAAGCTCAAGCCAATGACCGCTTTGCGCAGTTTGCCAGTGCACGCGCCAGACCTCCCCAAGGGCGATATTTCGCGCGTCCTCAGAAATCTTGGCCTCCAGACTTGCTATCAACTCTTCGAGAATGTTGCGGTGTGTGAGGGCTTCGTAAATCTCAGCCACAGGACGCTCACAAGCAACCAAAAGGAGGACCGTGTCCCTCACAAGATCAAGCGTCTCCTTCGTCCATTCGCTTGCCGCATGCTCGTGCACATCATAGAATTCCTTGAGCAAAAGGGAAATTCTGTTGGCAAACATTTCGCGGCTGTCAATCTTGTCCGGGTCGGCGTCTTTGATTTCAATTGCATTCGCATTGGCTGCCGTCGAGGGCAAAACCTGCAAGAGATCGACTAAGTCGATGCGATTGGCGATGCGCTTGCTGTTGGGCTCGCTGCCGACCCAGGCAAGAATAAGATCAATAAGCTGTCCATTGCCGTCGATTGCCAATATGGAGCGATCAGCCGACTCGATGTCGTGGGTAAGGAAAGATGCCATCAAACGGCTCTTGCCCATAGAGGGCAGACCCGTGATAAATATGTGAGGCTTCTTCCCGCGCTTGACCGGCGGCAAAGAAAAGACCTTTTTATCGAGAACCGGCAAGCCCTGCGATTCGAGCGCCCCCAAGGGCAAGGCTCCCGCCTGCGGAGCGCGGTTCATGGCTGCCAAATACTTCTTATGACTGGCTTTGAATTGCACCGGCACATAATTGAACGTCTCCGAAAGGCGTGTCAATTTAGCAAACATGGAGACGAACAGACCGGCAAGCACCGCCCAGAAAAGAAATGAAATATACGTGAATGCGCCATACGAAGGGACAGTGACGCTCTTAATGACGAGGAGGAAGAGGGGCGCTGCGATGGCACCGAAAGCAAGAATGCCGAATGCTGCTCGGTGAGACGAAGTGAGACTGATCAATCTGTGGTTTCTGTCAAAGGGCAAAAGCTCGCCAGCAGCAGCATGAGCGACCGCTTCTTTTCGACCGCCCATGCGCACCCAGAGAGCCACCAAATTCGCTCCAACGCACAGCGCCATACCGTAAAACGCCCAGAGAGCAAGAAAGAGCTGGTGCGTAAAGAGAAATACTGCTGCCGGAACCACTATCATGCCGGGTGCGCCCACCGCAAGCAGCGAAAACAAATCGCGCACCACTTTGTCCTGAGCCTTTACGGAAACAGCCCCGCCGGAGTGCTGTGAAAGCTCACCGCCAATCTCCGTTGTCAGCTCCACAACTTTGCGCTGCAGTTTAAAGATCGCCGGCAAGGAAATGCCCACCACGAGCACCAGCCAGCCCAGCCCCACCTCAAGCCCGCTGCGAAAACCGATAAACATCATCACAAACGGCATCAACATGAGAAGAACGATGAGGGGTTTCAACGAGGCATGTTCGATCCACGTGCCGTGCTCAGTAGTAATCACGGGCGAAGAGTTTAGAGCCGCACCGTCCTCGATGGCATTCGGATTGACTGCATTGATCAGGCGTTTTCCCGCTTTGAGCGCCAAAAGGTCCGCCTTCAATTCATCCACTGATTGATAACGTTCAGCAGGAGCCTTGGCCATACACTTCAAAACGACGGTCTCCAGCCCTGGCACAACCGTCAAATCGGGTCGCACCACAGACAGTGGTCTGGGCGCTTCCGACAGGTGCTTGTTCATGGTTTCAAATGCGGTGCGCCCGAACAATGGCGGTTTTCCTGTAAGCGTTTCGTACATTACGCATCCAAGCGAATAAATGTCGGCGCGTTGATCCCAGTCTTGCTCGAGACACTGCTCTGGGCTCATGTAGAGCAGGCTTCCCATCATTTCGCCCGTCTGAGTGAGCCTGAAAAACGTTTCGCCCTGCATTGGGAATATTTTGGCAATGCCGAAATCCAATATCTTCACCCGCCAGAAAGCAGGCGAAGAAGAGAGCGCGTCTCCTGATGAAGCGTAGGGTGAAGGCACGAGCATGATGTTGCCGGGCTTCAAATCGCGGTGAACGATGCCGCGTTCGTGCGCTGCCGAAAGCCCGTCGCAGATTTGGCAGAAGACATCCAGGCAATCTTTGTCCGAAAGCGGTCCCTCCTGGTGCAGCCGCTCGAACAAGCTCATGCCGTCCAGAAACTCCATCACCAGGTATGGCTGCCCCTGGCGCGTCGTGCTGAAGTGCTTAACCTCAACGACATTATCGTGTTTGAATTCCTTCAGCGATTTAGCTTCCTGCTGCAAACGCCGCACGACCGGACCTTCATTTGCCAGGTGAGGATGCAAAATCTTGAGCGCAACAAAACTGCCCGAGTCAGTTTCCCTTGCTTTATAGACAGTTGAGGTCGCGCCCTTGCCGATGAGCGCCAGCACTTCATATCGTTTGGAGATAGTACTTCCTATGTAAGGATCCTGGGCCTCAAAAACGAGCACGCTCTGATCGTCCGGGCACTCGAAAAGATCTTCAGCATCTTCAAAGTGCCGATCGCAAACAGGGCAAATCTTTTTTGTGCTCGCCGTCTCCAACTTCTTATATAGTCCTTGCCGGACTCGGCAAAAGAGTCATCCGTTTGAGGGATTGACAGACTCGACCGTTCTCCCAGGCGCCTATTACGACCAATTGAGTTATGCCACAGTTCCGCTGAAATCATGAAAAAGAACTTTCACAAAACTTTCACTGCCGCATTGGACCATGGAAGTAAGTTAGCCGTGCCAATTAACCAAGGAACGCCGAAGATGTCGAGGAACTTTCGTGACGCAATCGTCTTATTCTTTGCTCCCATTGGTTTGATCATAAAAGGATGGACGCGCGAAGTCGATCGCCTCGACAATGCACGAGATACCTCCACAGGCTGAAGGCAATGAAACCAGCCCGGCAGGGGTATGGTGCGGGTGCCGGTGCAGCAGTACCGCGCGCGTGGGAAATGACGACACCACCGGCACCCAGGCAGACGAGCATCACCCAGAATCGGCTTGCTGCTCTCGAGGGCTACTACCGTACTTCGGCGTCTACAGCACAGACGTCCAGATGAGGAAATGGCTCTTGGAGCCCGCACCCTTCAAGAGCTGACTTCCTATAGAAAGCTTTCTCAGGTCGATCTCAAAAGTCGGGGACCCGTGCCCCGACTTCCCCTTTTTCAGATTTAGTAAAAGCCGGGAGCCTTGCGGCCCCCGACTCCCCTCTTCTCAAGAATTAAGGATGATTAGAAGTCGCCCATGCCGGCGCCTGCTGGCATTGCCGGGCTCTTCTTCTCTTCCGGAACGTCGACCACGAGAGCTTCGGTGGTGAGGAACATGGCAGCAATCGATGCTGCGTTCTGCACTGCGCAGCGCTCTACCTTAGCCGGATCGATGATACCGGCCTTGCACATGTCGACGTATTCGAAGGTCATGGCATTGAAGCCCCAGCCTTCTTTGTGCTCTTTCACCTTATCGACGACGACATCACCGGAAAGTCCGGCGTTGTCGGCGATTTGGCGAACGGGAGCATCGAAAGCCTTGACCACGATGTTGAAGCCGGTGAGCTCATCGCCGTGGAATTCGCTGCGGAACTTTTCGAGCTGCTTGGCCACATTGAGCAATGTGGTGCCGCCGCCCGGGACATAGCCTTCTTCAACGGCTGCGCGGGTTGCGTTCAAAGCATCTTCGAAGCGAAGCTTGCGATCTTTGAGTTCGGTTTCGGTAGCGGCGCCAACCTTGATGACGGCCACACCACCGGCCAATTTGGCGAGACGCTCTTGGAGCTTCTCTTTGTCGAACTCAGAATCGGACTCTTCGATTTGACGCTTGATGACGGCAATGCGCTTGTCGACTTCGGCTTTGGTTTCTTTGCCGGCAACGATTGTCGTCTTGTCCTTGTTTATGCGGACCTGGCGGGCCTTGCCGAGCATCTCGATGGTGACGTTCTCGAGCTTGGTGCCTGCTTCTTCCGAAACAACCTGACCGCCGGTAAGAATGGCGATGTCCTTCAGCATTTCCTTTCTGCGATCGCCGAAGCCGGGAGCCTTGACGGCGCAGCAAGGAAGAACTTTGCGCAGGTGGTTGACGACGAGAGTAGCCAACGCTTCACCTTCGATGTCCTCGGCGATGAGAACAAACGGACGTCCTGCCCGTGCCACTTTCTCAAGCACCGGAACGAGGTCGGCGAGCAAATTAACTTTCTTGTCGATGCAAAGAATGAATGGATCTTCCAAAACGGATTCCATCTTCTCGGCATCGGTGACGAAATAAGCGGAGACATAGCCCTTGTCGAACTGCATCCCTTCGACGACTTCCAGTTCGGTCGAGAGCGACTTGGATTCTTCAACAGTGATGACGCCGTCTTTGCCCACCTTTTCCATGGCATCGGCGATGATGGAGCCGATTGCTTCATCGTTGCCGGCGGAGATGGTAGCTACCTGGGTGATTTCGGTTTTCGACTCAACCGGCTTGGCGATCGATTTGATCACTTCGACGGCCTTGTCAGCGGCTTTGTGAATGCCGCGGCGGAGAACCATGGGGTTGGCTCCGGCGGCAACGTTCTTCAAGCCTTCTTTGATCATCGCTTGAGCGAGCACCGCAGCCGTGGTGGTGCCATCGCCTGCGTTGTCGTTCGTTTTGGTGCAGACTTCGCGAACCAGCTGAGCACCGGAATTCTCGAGGTGATCTTCCAATTCGATTTCTTTGGCGATGGTGACGCCGTCATTGATGATTTGGGGAGCGCCAAATTTCTTCTCCAAAACTACGTTGCGGCCTGCCGGTCCCAACGTAATCTTGACGGTGTTGGCCACCTGATCGACGCCACGCTCCAGCGCGCGACGAGCTTGCTCGTTGTAAACGATTTGTTTTGCCATTTTTGGATTTCCTCTCCTTAGTTGATTGGAAAAGTGCGTATGACTAACAGACTGGTGAGCGATTAGCCGATGATCGCCAGAATGTCGCGCTCAGCCAGAATGAGATACTCGACGCCATCGATTTTCACTTCGGTGCCCGAGTATTTTGCAAAGAGCACTTTGTCGCCGACTTTCACTTCCATCGGTTGACGGTTGCCCTTATCATCAACTCTGCCTGGGCCAACAGCCAGGATTTCGCCTTGCTGCGGTTTCTCTTTTGCTGTGTCAGGCAGGACTATTCCACCCGCTGTTTTCTCTTCGGCTTCAATTTTCTTAATCACGACACGGTCGGCCAGCGGCTTCAGTTGTACCTTCATTGCAGAAGCAGTACCCAATGGTCTATCCTCCTATCACGAATAACCACTCAAGATTTGGAAGCAAGGATGTCACGCGATTCCGCCTGGAATCACGGACCCCTAGCTAAACTGAATTGTGCAATCAAAACGCAGGCGTCTCCCTGATTTTGCACTTTTCTTAATTATTATGCGGACATTTCGAGACACCTGTGCCTGTCCTGGCCAAGATTGGCAGGCAAGGCGCCTGACGATAAGCGGCCGCTCTCCGGCAGTGCTTCTTTACGTCTGACCGGCTTCGGCGCCCTTCTTCTTCACCAGCGTCGGCTGCTTGGTCATCCAGGCAGCATACTCGGGCGCCACGGTGAGGCGATTTTGCAGCTTCGATTGCCGTTCGCTTATCACTGAGAGTTTTGCTTGATTAGCCAGGTCTTCCCAGGAAATCGGGCCGGTCGAGGCATGCGAGCCCGTCTGTGCATCCTTGACGCGATCGCGTCCTTCGTACTTGGCAATATCAAGCGCTTGCTCAGCGGCATGGACAATCGCCTCCGGCTTGTCTGAGTTGCCGGGGAACGAGGAGACCCCGATCGACACGGTGATCGTGCCTATGCCGGGCGCTGTCGTGTTGCGAATTGTGCTGCGCAATCTTTCCGCCACCTCTACAGCGCTATTGTGCGGCGTTTCCGGCAGAATGACGGCGAATTCCTCGCCGCCGTAACGGCAGGCGATATCGATGTCTCTCAAAGCATTCTTTATAGTCTGCGCCACGTGCCTTATTGCTTCGTCGCCTCGCTCTTGCCCGAGATGCTCGTTGATTTGAGCAAAGTGGTCGATATCGATGAGAAGAAGAGCGACTTCGTGCTTGTGGCGG
>DATNRC010000678.1:0-25733 GCA_036703705.1 Candidatus Obscuribacterales bacterium | reverse complement strand
TCAGCAAAGACATACCTCCACACGAGCCGCGCGGCTGCCAGAGGGGGATATCATGCTCCTGGTATTTGTACAGTCCCTTGCGGGTGAAATACCCCTACATACGCGGCGCCTTGCTCGACATGTGGCGGGAGGCGAAGAAAGCATATCATGATGATCCAGTCGAAGCTTACAGATCGATTGTCACCGACAAAGAATCCCGTCGCCGATATCAGAGCGCCAGAGGCAAAGGCGGATTCCGCCGCGCAACCTGGGCGGAAATCGAGGAGCTGATTGCTGCCGCCAACATCTACACCATAATGAGGCATGGGCCCGATCGTATCGTGGGCTTTTCACCCATCCCGGCCATGTCCATGGTGAGCTACGCTGCCGGTTCCCGCTTTCTTCAGCTCATGGGCGGGGTCAACCTTTCATTTTACGACTGGTACTGCGACCTGCCGCCTGCCTCGCCTGAAGTTTGGGGCGAGCAAACCGATGTCGCCGAAAGCGCAGACTGGTTCCATTCGAAATTCGTCGCCATTGTCGGCTCCAATGTTTTGATGACGCGAACGCCTGACGCCCACTTTCTCGTCGAGGGCCGTCATCGAGGCGCCAAGGTAGTTACGTTCTCGCCCGACTTCTCCATGGCCTCGAAAGTGGCCGATCAGTGGGTGCCCATTCACCAGGGGCAGGACGGCGCATTCTGGATGGCAGTCGTGCACGTCATCCTCAAAGAGCACTTCATCGATAAGCGAACGCCGTACTTCTTCGACTACCTGAAGAAGTATTCCGATTTGCCATTTCTTGTCACTTTGACAAAAGAGAAGGACGGCACATTCAAGCCGAGGAAAATGCTCAGGGCAAGTGAGATGGCAGGCACTGCCGGTGAAGAACATAGCGAGTGGAAAATGTTTGTTCTTGAGGAGCAAACAGGAGAGCTGAAGATTCCCAACGGCCAGATCGGGCACCGATGGCAAAAAGAAAAAGGCAAGTGGAATCTGCGCTCGAATGACTCAATCACCGGCGCCGCTATCGATCCCCGGCTGTTTCTCAGCGATCGTGCCGAGCAAAATCTGACCGTGGAGCTGCCTGATTTCTCCGACAGCACGGGCGACAAACTACTCAAACGTCAGGTTCCGGCCATGAAAGTGGAGACGGAAAGAGGCCCTCAATGGGTGACCACAGCCTTTGAGTTGATGCTTGCCCAGTATGGAGTAGAGCGCGGGCTCGAAGGCGACTATCCAGTGAATTATGAGGACGAGACTCTTCCCTATACCCCAGCCTGGCAAGAGAAGTTTACAGGCGTCAACGCGGACGTAGTCATTACTTTCGCGCGTGAATGGGCGCGAACCGCCGAACTCAGCCAGGGCAAGTGCAGCGTCATAATCGGCGCCGGGGCTAATCACTGGTATCACAATAATCTGATTTATCGTTCAATCATCAATGCCCTGGTTATCTGCGGTTGCGTCGGCGTCAATGGCGGCGGGCTCAATCATTATGTGGGGCAGGAGAAGCTGGCTCCCCAATCCTCCTGGGCTCCCATTGCTTTCGCCACCGACTGGATGGCACCGCCGCGCCTGCAGAATTCTCCATCCTTTCATTACATGCATTCCGATCAGTGGCGTTACGATCCGGAATTCACGGAAATGTGCCCCACTTTAGACAAGCAGCACCGCCTGGCCAGCGGCCACACGGCAGACAAGCAGGCTCTTGCTGTTCGACTTGGCTGGATGCCTTGCTACCCTCAATTCACGGAAAGCAATTTTCACATTGTCGAGGAAGCCATCAGTAGCGGTGCCAGGACAGATGATGAGATTATCAAGCAAATCGTCGCGCGATTGAAGTCCCGCAATCTCAAATTTTCCATGGAAGATCCGGACAATCCCGAGTGCTTCCCTCGTCTCTGGTACATATGGCGAGGCAACGCCATCATGTCGTCGGCGAAAGGACATGAGTACTTCCTCAAACATTATCTGGGAACACACAACAACACAATAGCGCCGGAAGTAGCCGGCGATCTGGTCAAAGATGTCCAATGGCATGACAAAGTCCCGCTCGGCAAAATGGATCTCATAATCGATCTCAATTTCCGCATGGATACTTCCGCTCTTTACTCGGACATTATTCTGCCAGCAGCCACGCACTACGAAAAATACGATCTCAACTCCACAGACATGCACACTTTCATTCACCCTCTGCAAGCGGCCGTGCCGCCATGCTGGGAATCAAAGAGTGATTGGGACATTTTCAAAGGCATTGCTCTCAAAACGTCAAGCATGGCCGCGCGTTACCTGCCCAATCCCGTGAAGGATGTAGTGGTATCGCCACTGATGCACGATACGCCGGCCGAGCTTGCACAAACCTCCATAAAAGACTGGGCAGCAAAAGAATGCGATTTAATTCCGGGCAAGACCGCTCCTCAGCTGAAAATTGTCGAGCGCGACTATCCGAATCTCTACAACCGCTTCATTTCCCTCGGCCCGAATTTCCGCAACAACGGCATAGGCATGCACGGATGCGCATACGATGTGTCAGACCTGTACGACAATTTCAAAAAAACTCATCCCACAGAGAGCTGGAACAGCATTGAATATCCGTCATTAAAAACTGACATTTCCGCCTGTGAGGCTATTCTTTATTTCGCTGCCGAAACCAATGGCGAGGCGGCTTATCGTGCTTACGAGGCGGAATCGCACAAGACCGGGCTAGATCTCACTCGTCTGGCGCAGAATCAACGCTCTGTGCGCTACAGCTTCGATGACTTGCGGGCGCAGCCTCGCCGTTATCTGACCACTCCATTTTGGACAGGCAACATCAACGGCGAGCGCACTTACTCTTCCTATTGCCAGAACATCGAGGAGTTGATTCCCTTCAGAACGCTCACGGGACGGCAAACTTTGTATTACGACCATGAAGCGTACATCGCTTATGGAGAGAATCTGCCGACCTACAAGCCACGCGCGGACATCCGGCAAACGCGCGATCTCGAGCTTTCCGAAAAAAACGGCGGTTCGCTCGTGCTCAATTACCTGACTCCTCACGGGAAGTGGCATATTCATTCGACTTTCGGTGACACCCTGAGGATGAAAACACTCTCGCGAGGCATTTATCCGATTTGGATCAATGACAAAGATGCTGATACGGCTGGCATTGAAGACAATGACTGGGTGGAAATTTACAACGATCATGGTGTGGTGTGCACGCGCGCCATTGTCAGTGCCCGCATACCAAGAGGCGTTTCGATGATATACCACTCGCCGGAACGCACCATTTCCGTTCCCAAATCCAAAGGGCGCGGCATGAGGAGAGCCGGCGGGCACAACAGTTTGACCCGAGCACGCCTCAAACCGCTCTTTCTTATCGGCGGTTATGCCCAATTCACATACGCTTTCAATTACTGGGGTCCGCAGGGCGTCAACCGCGACACCTTCGTGGTGGTGAGGAAGATGCAAGAGCCTAAGTGGTAGCCGAGGAAAAAATACGATGGACGTGCGTGCTCAAGTATCAATGGTCTTCCACCTGGACAAATGCATCGGCTGTCATACCTGCAGCCTCGCCTGCAAGAACGTCTGGACCGACAGGCCGGGAGCAGAGTACATGTGGTGGAACAACGTTGAGACCAAGCCGGGAACAGGCTTTCCAACGCTGTGGGAAGACCAGGCGCATTACAAAGGCGGATGGAAAGTGGCAAACAACAATGGTCACCGCAAGCTCGATCTGCGCTCGCAGAACAAACTCGATGCCTTTATCAAGCTATTCTACAACCCCAATCAACCGGGGCTGGAAGATTATTATGAGCCGTGGACCTATAAATACCAGGATCTTTTCGACGCTGATGAGGGTGACGACCAGCCGACGGCAATTCCCGTATCGCAAATCACCGGGCAATACATGGATATTGAGGCCGGACCGAATTGGGATGATGATCTCTCCGGCTCTCCGCTCTACGCCGAAAATGACATCAACCTGGAAGCTTTGTCCGAGGAAGAGAGGGAGCAGCTTTTTGAAGTCGAGCGAATCTCCTTTATGTATCTGCCGCGCATCTGCAACCATTGCGCCAATCCAAGCTGCGTAGCTTCCTGCCCTTCCGGTGCGCTTTACAAGCGCGGTGAGGACGGCATCGTCCTCATCAATCAGGAGGCTTGCCGGGGGTGGAGAGCCTGTGTCTCGGCCTGCCCTTACAAAAAGATCTATTACAACTGGAAAACAGGCAAATCAGAAAAGTGCATTCTTTGTTATCCCAAGCTGGAGACAGGCCAGGTGCCCAATTGTTTCCATTCTTGCGTAGGCAGAATCCGCTACCTGGGCGTGCTACTGTATGACGCCGATCGCGTTCAGGAAGCCATGACTGTTCCCGATGACGCACTCGTCGAATCTCAGCGCACCGTCATTCAAGATCCTTTTGATCCGCGGGTAATCGAGCTTGCCAGGCGAAACGGCATCAGCGACGAATTCATTCAGGCAGCGCAGAACTCACCGGTTTACAAATACGTGATGAAGTGGAAAATTGCCCTTCCCCTGCACGTGGAATATCGCACAATGCCGATGCTCTTCTATGTGCCGCCGCTTTTGCCTGTAATGGGCAAGGTGGATAACGGCAAATACAAGCATGCCAGTGAAGAGTTTTTTGCCAGCATAGAGCAGTCGCGCCTGCCCATGAAGTATCTGTCCAGGCTCTTCAGCGCCGGCAATGAAACGATTATCGAAGCTGTAATGAAGAAGCTGGCAGCAGTAAGGTATTACCGCCGTTCGCTCGATCTCGATGACCTTGACCTCGTCGAGCTGAGCAAAATCATGCGAGCAGCGAACAGCACGCCGACCGAAGCTGACGAGATATATGCCTTGACTGCGCTGCCCACGGTTTACGAAAGATTTGTCCTGCCCCCGCTTCAACGTGAAGAAGCTGTCTCATCCACATGCAACCCGGAGATGTGCCGGGGCTGCACAGGCCTTGGTCTCAGCCAGGCGCCGGAACGCGGACCATAAGGAGAAGAATAAGCACTCATGAGCGTTGCCACATTACAAGATAAGAAAACGACACTGGCTCTACTCGGCCGTTTACTTGAGTATCCTACAAAAGACTATGCGTCCGCGCTCAACGAGGCAGGCGTCTTTGTCCAGCGCCGGTTTCGCTCAGTCGACAGCGACCTGAAAGCATTCACATCGTCTCTCTCAGAGAAAGAGCTCTGGGAAACGGAAGAGCTGTTCACCAGAACTTTCGACCTTGCTCCCCTCTGCTGCCCCTATTTGAGCGCTCATCTATATGGAGATGAGAGCTATGACCGCGGCGGATTCATGGCCCAGCTTGCCGCGCGCTATCAAGAAGAGAGCTTCGATTTAAAAGGAGAGATGCCGGACCATCTGGCAAAGGTCCTGCAATTCGCTCCTTTCTTCAGTGATGAGGAATTGGAAGAGCTTGCCCACTATTGTCTCCTCAAGTCTCTGGACGAGATGTTAAGCGGCCTCGAAAGCACCGGCAATCCATATCTTTCACTGCTCAAGGCGATCAAACAGGCGCTTGTGATCGATCTGCCAGGGAGAAAAGCTCATGATTGATCTTCTCTTGCTTATCGTCCTTCCTTATGTGGCGCTCGCGGTTTGCGTAGCAGGCACCATATATCGCATCAAGAAAAATTCGCTCTCGTATTCATCCTTATCGTCTCAGTTTCTGGAGAGCAGAGGATTGATGTGGGGATCGCTGCCCTGGCACATCGGCATCAGTGTGATCATTCTCGGACATCTGGCGGCTCTTGTGGCGCCGCAACCTTTTCAACAAATGCTTTCCTACTACCCTGTCCTCATGGGGGTTGAGAGCGTCGGCATCGGTTTGTCTCTTATCTGTCTTGCCGGTATCCTGATTCTCACTGTCCGGCGCATCACTTCGAGCAAGCTACAGGCAGTTACAAGCGCAACCGATTTGCTCGTGCTCGCCCTACTTCTTCTGCAGGTAGGGCTTGGACTGGGGATTGCCATGCACCACAGGTGGGGCGCCTTGTGGGGAGCAGGGCTGGCATCACCGTACATCTTAAGCATACTGACCTTCCGCCCGGACGCGGCCATGGTGCAGGATTTCCCCCATCTTTTGAAAGCTCACATAGTTGGAGCCTGGCTGCTCATACTGCTTATCCCATTTTCGCGTTTGATCCATATATTTGCTCTGCCCATTCACTACCTGTCCCGACCGCCGATCAACGTAGTTTGGAACAATGCCCGACGCAAAGAGTCGAATGAGGAAACATTCGTCAAAGAGGAGGCGCGAAGGCATTTTCTGCGCGGAGGCATCGGTGTCGCCTTTGGTGTCATGCTGCTTTCAGCGGGGGCATTCGACAAAGTGTTTCGCTTCTTCTTCGGGCCGCGCCTGTCGAAGCACCAGGAGACAGAGTTGATGGAAGCCAAGCTGGAACGTCTCGAGGCCACCACCGCACAGCGCAAGCTGGAGCTCGAACGGCAGAAAAATGATTACATACTTATCGGGACGCTCGACGAGCTGAGCCCCACCAGCGGCAAATACTTCATAGACTATGAGATGAGGCCTGCCATTGCCTTCAAAGGCGCCGACGGATTGCCGCTTCTCATTTCCGCCAAATGCACGCACCTTGGTTGCACGGTAGGCAACGAGATGAACGCGGAAGGAAAGATTCTCTGTCCCTGCCACATCTCCTTCTTTGATGTGAAGACCGGCGAGCCTAACGCCGACTCCCCCGCCAAAGCCCCGCTCCCGCACCTGAGCTGGGTGATAAGAGATAAAGAAGGCGAGATTGTCTTGAGGCGCAACGCTCAGGGCCCCACAATCGGCAATGCATCATTGCCTGATCTTAAAGAGGCTAAAGTCTACATCTCCAAGTCGGAGGGTCAGGCATGAGCATAAGCTGGCTCCGAACAACGGTCGAGAGCACAAAAAAGGCCGGCGAGGATGGCCGTGCCAAGCCCGGGAAATTGATCGATTTCCTGACGGAGCGCTTTCCGACGGACAAGATGAATTTCCACTCGATGCTCGAAAAGAAAGAAGTCCCGGTACACTCCATGAGTTGGGGCTATTACACTGGCGGATTGACCCTCTTTTTCTTCCTCATTCAGGTTGTGACCGGGCTGCTTCTGCTCTTCTACTATCAGCCGACGGTCAGCGACGCCTATATGTCGGTTGAATACATCACGAAGTACGTCAGTGCGGGAGCGCTCATTCGCAACATGCATGCCTGGTCGTCCTCTGGCATGATCTTGTTTGCGCTCGTGCACCTTCTCACGGCATTTGCCATGAAATCCTTCGAGAAGCCCAGAGAATTGACCTGGCTTGCCGGCGTCCTTCTCCTCTTCATCACATTCACATTTGGCTTTACGGGCTATCTCTTGCCCTGGAATCAGATTGCCGTCAATGCCACCAAAGTGGGTCTGCAATCCATGGAGGATGTCGGCCAGTATCTTCCGGGCGCCCTTTCGGAAGTGCCAAGGATTCTTCGTGAGACTTTTCAGGGTGAAGCCTCTGTTGGACAATCCACGCTGGGAAGGTTTTATGCACTGCATGTGGTGATCCTTCCCTTGTGTCTCCTGGGCTTGCTTGGGCTGCACCTTTTGCAAGTGCAATTGCATGGCATGAGCCAGGGAGCAGACGAACGTCCGAGGGCACAGGAGAAATTCTTTCCCATCTTCTTTTTCAAAGATCTGTCCCTCTGGGCGGGCGTATTTCTTATTTTTTTCGTTCTCGCTCTCACCGTGCCTTTCGAATCGTTCTTACCCTATCCGTTGCTTGCCCCGTACAATCCTCTCGGTGCCACTCCTGCCGGTATCAAGCCCGAATGGTACTTTTACTTTGTCTATTATCCACTCGAGCTTCTTCCCTTCTGGGTCATTCTCCTTACGAGCATGGCAGCAGTTGTTGTCCTCTTTCTCACTCCTTGGATATTCCGGGGCACGAGCAGGAAGACACTTAAATTCCTCTCTCTAATCGCCACGGCATACTTGGTGATCATGACCGTTTTCGGCCAGCGAATCTACGATCTGTTGAAAGGTGGAGGTTGACCATGTCTCTCAGACTCTCATCCCCAGAGTCCAATTTGAAGGCTCCAATGCGCGCCTTAACTGTCCCTGACTTCGCAGCAAGGATAATGACCGCGTCGCCTCCTAAAACACCTGGGTACTCGCTTAAAACGCTAGCAGGCATGCCCACATCGCTGAGCCTGCTTCTGCTTCTAGCCTGTGCGGCTCAGCCGGTGTTTTCTTATCCGCAATTCCAGCAATTCTCTGAGAAGCACTCCGGGCGGCCGGTCGACTGCGCGATGTGCCACAGCAACGAAAGCGGCCCGCAAGGAACGGGCGAAGGGCAGATAGGAAGCCTAGATGCCGAAGCGATGAAACGGCTGAACAAAGCACGTGCGGCGATGGAGCCGCAAAGCGATGTAAACAGCCCAATTCTGAACAGTTTCGGCAATGAAATCATAAGGACACTCGGCAAGCGCAAAGTGCTCGAATGCATGGCCAATCCGGCAAAGCTGGCCGAGTTCTTGGGGGAGAAAAAAGACCTGGATGAAGACGGCATTCCGGACGGACAGGAATTTCTTGACGGAACAGACCCGACAAACAAATTTCACGGCGATCCGTGGAAATTGTTCGTCGCCAACCTCAACAAGTATAAAGCTCACGTCATCCTGGCTGTGCTGGCAATCTTCGCTCTCGACTTCGGCTTCGCCCACATTTTGAAAGGTATGACTGTGGCTATGAAGACCAGGAGCGTCGGCAAAGACTTACATGGAACGCCATAAGGCGAGTGATATCGTAACCAGTACCATGCAAACGGTGGCAGCAATACCAAGAGACTTGAACGACGGTTTTTCATGTCCTTGAAGCCAGAACATCTCCAGAGAAAAGGGCAGGCAACACAAAACTAGAAGAACAGGCTCAACAAGAGCGATACCAAACCAGAGCAAGGCAGAAATCGCAAGCGGCAAGCCAACGCCGGCCTTGAGCTCCTGCCTGGCGCTGCGAACGATTGCATTCCCGGTTAGCGCACAGGCGGCAAAACAAGCCCCGACAAGAAGAGCATCACTAAGAGGGCTGCCGGCAGTCGCCGCCAGCATAAAAGGCAAGATGGAAACGCCCAGAATGCCAAATGTTTCTCTGCCGGGAGCGTTGAGACGCGCGGCCGCCGCCTCCACGATTTTCAAGCCGCCAGCCATGAAAAGCGGAGTCACAGATGCCATCGGGTTTCCACTTGATAGCCACATAATGAAGGCTCCCCCGACAGCAATCAGAGCGCATTGCAAGGGGCGATGCAGGCTCAGAAATGCCAGCCAGAGAACGAGCAAACCGAGAGCGAATACTGGACCTTTTACAGCAAGGGAAGCCGAAAGCGAGCTCGCTAAAGAGAATATGACGACGGCACCGTGCTCTTTCGGAAGCTTGAGCCCGAAGGCCAAGGAGGGCCTGTGAGGTGGTTTCAAATGATCAAAGGCAGTACTCATGGATTCCTCGGTCTTCCTTAAGGTGCATACGAGCAAAGAGGATCAGAAGCGAGATAGTCGCCGCAATCGCCGAACGCCCTCGCTCGCGAACCGCCGCAAATCTCTCTATATGGGCAGCGGCCGCACTTTCCTTTGAGAAGAGACGGGTCGCGCAGCGCTACAAAAAGGGGGTGCTCCCTGTAAAGCCTGGCAATGGAAACATCTTTGACATTGCCTGCACTGAGCGGCAAGAAACCGCTCGGATAGACGTCGCCAATGTGGGAAATGAACAAAATTCCCTTGCCGTCGTTGACTGATTGATAAGACCTGAGTGCACCAAGTTTCATCCCTGGCTGCAAATTGACCAGGTCCTTCGAGCACATGCGCTCCATAAGCACGCGTCTGAAATGAGGGGCGGCCGTCGCCTTGATATCAAAAGAGCTCAAGGAGGCAACTTCAGCCATTTTTTTAAGAACGGTCTCCGCTTCTGATGAGCTTATTTGCATTTCTTTCTGGGCGCGCCCGGTCGGCACAAGGAAAAACACGCTCCACAAGACGGCATTGGCACTACCGATAAACTGAACGAATTGATCGAACAGAGGGAGATTGCCGCGCCATATGGTTGTGTTGATTTGAAGCGGTATTTGATAGGCTCTGGCCCAGTTAATGATGTCGTTGGTCCAGGCGAAAGATCCCCTAACGCCGCGAAAGCTGTCGTGACTCGCCGCATCGACCCCGTCAAGGCTGACCGCCAGCCTGGCTACACCTGCCTCCTTCAAGGCCCGGACAATGTTGCTTGTGGTGCGTGGTGTGGCGCTCGGCGTCACGGCAACAGTAAACTTTCGCTCACGCGCGGCACGGATGATTTGAAAAAGATCCGGGCGCCATACGGGATCGCCGCCTGTGAAAACAATCAGCGGCCGTCCAAATTGTGCCAGCTCGTCAAGCACGCGCTCGCACTCCTCGAAGCTCAGCTCTCTCGAGTCACGCCGGCGTATCGCATCCGCCCGACAGTGACGACAAGCAAGCGCGCATGCGCGCGTGAGCTCCCACAGGACGATATAAGGTGCCTCGTTGAACGGCGCCGACATTGTTTGATGTTGAAATGCTTCCATAGAGCGCATATGCATTCAAGTTTTCGTCTGCTCACAAACTAAATGGTACGCAATCAGCTTGTGCGCTCACATCAGTCAAAGGGCTGATCGCAAGCCCTTCTGAGCTCGCGGGGCAATCCAACGGCCAGGGCAGACCGCTTTGTGAGAGGACAGATGAAGCAAGTGGAGCGACAAAGCTCCTTCTACACTCCAGCCGTTCTGAATTTAGCTAATTGCTTCTCAATCCTGTGCAGATTCTCACGACAACCCAGCTCTTTCAACAGCCGCGCATAGGTGGCAAGGTTCTCCTGCAAATCACCAGACGGCACACCATCTCTTTCTTCCTCGGCCAATTCGCAGTAAACGCGCGCTTGCTGAAAGTCGCTCTTTGCGCAGTAGACATCGGCTACATCGTTAAGAGTTGCTGATGTCGCCTGGTTGTGGTGGCAACACCCCTCTCTCGTTGAAGCAGACTGCAGGCAGATGGGCCGTGCCTCTTCATGCTTGCCTTGAGCGCAGAGGGCAAGACCCAGCCTGTTGCCGATGGCGGCCCGTTGCACGTCGGAAATATGATGATCAGGGCATTGCTTGAGAGCTTCCTGCAATGTGAGTTCGGCATCCCAATACCTGCCGTTTTTGAAATAGCAGCGCCCCAACATGGATAAGGCATCGACCAGGTTTGCTCCAAATTTAGTGGCGTGCTTCTTCACATGATTTATGTATTGCTCGAGATAAAGGCAAGCGCTTGCTGTGTCGTCCAGGATCCAGCACAACGAGATCAGTCTAATCAGAGCCAGGCAGGATTGCTCCGAATGTCTGCCCGATACGCGATCGCAGATGGCAAGCACCTTTTTCTCCGTGTCCACGGCGGGGCGAAATTCACCAGCCAGACATTGACAGAGTGCCATGTCTTTGTAGATGGAGGCCGTCGTAGCGTCATCTTCCGCCCGACACAGCCTCAACACCTTGAGAGCTCGCTCGTATAATTGCATGGCTTCAGTGAGTTCGTTCATCTCTCTTTTCACATTGGCATAAATGTGCAACAGCTCGGACAATGTCTCATCGCAATCGTCTATCTGATGCGTGATCTGCTTCACCGTGCCTGCGAAAACATGATTCGCTTTGTCATACGAGCCAATCTCATATGCACGTATCCCCTCCGCGAGGCAGGATTGCCACATCCGCAGTCGTTCTGGGCTCATGATTCAAAACCTCTCAAGTCCAACTCGTTTCATAATGCGCTTATACAGGACTCTCAGCATCATTCGCCGGACGGAACTCTAGGTGGCGCGCTAAACCGGTTACTGCAATGAACCCTCCCAGGGATTGATATCGAAATCGTTAATTAAAAGGGAAACTTTTCTTGTTCAAATCTGGGAGCCCTGATCTTGCAGTGCGAGGAATTGAGTCATGAAACATAGGAATTTGCCCTTTGCCGAGCCGTACAAGATCAAAGTGGTGGAGCCGCTGAAAGTGACGACGCGCGAGCAGCGGCAAATGGCTATAGAAGACGCACACTACAACACCTTCCTTCTCCGGTCGGAAGATGTCTACATCGATTTGCTTACAGACAGCGGCACTTCTGCAATGAGTGATTGTCAGTGGGCGGGCATGATGCTTGGAGACGAAGCATATGCGGGGTCCAAAAACTTCTTTCGCCTGGAAGAAAACGTTCGCCAGTATTATGGCTATGAATTCGTCGTGCCGACGCATCAGGGACGCGGCGCCGAGCACATCATCTCCAAGATTCTGATCGAAGCCGGTGACTACATTCCCGGCAATATGTATTTCACAACCACTCGCGCCCATCAAGAACTGGCTGGTGGCACATTCGTCGATGTGATCATCGATGAAGCTCATGATCCGGCCTCGGTGCACCCCTTCAAAGGCAATATTGATCTTGACAAACTTATCGCGCTTATCGACGCTGTCGGAACGGATCGAGTCCCGTACATACACGTGCAGGCTTGCGTGAATATGGCAGGCGGCCAGCCATTTTCACTGGCCAATCTCACGCATGTGTCCACATGGTGTCACGAGCACGGCATCAAGGTGATTCTTGACGCCACGCGAGCAATTGAGAATGCGTGGTTTATCAAGAATCGCGAGCCGGGCCAGTCAAACCGCAGCATCGAACACATACTCAAGGACATGTGCGAGCTTACAGACGGTTGCACCATGTCGGGCAAGAAGGATTTGCTGGTCAACATCGGCGGCTTCCTCGCGCTGCGTGACTGTCGCCTGTACGAAAAAGCATGCGAGCTGGTCACTCTTTATGAAGGCTTGCACACCTACGGCGGCATGGCCGGGCGCGACATGGAGGCAATGGCGCAAGGCATAGTAGAAGCTGTGAAGGAAGAGCACATGAATGCCCGCATCGGGCAAGTGCATTATCTTGGCAGGCGTCTTCAGGAATACGGCATACCTATCGTGCTGCCAATGGGGGGGCATGCCATCTATCTCGACGCCGCGAAGATTTTGCCGCACCTCCCGCAAACAAAGTTTCCCGCGCAGAGCCTGGCGGCAGCTCTTTACGTGGAATCGGGAGTGAGAGCCATGGAGCGCGGCATTGTCTCTGCAGGCCGCAACAAGACTACGGGCGCGCACAACTTTCCGAAATTGGAGTTAGTGCGATTGACAGTCCCAAGGCGCGTCTACACGAACTCACATATGGACGTGGTAGCCTGCTCCGTCGCCATTTGCTATGAAGATCGGGCTCTGATTCAGGGATTGGAGATGGTGTATGAGCCGGAAAATATGCGTTTCTTTCAGGCACGTTTCGTTCCCTGCCGGGAGGTAAAAGAAACAAGAACTTCAGTAAGAAGAGCGAGAAATAACCGCAACACCGCAACCTTAGCGCAAGCGGACAAATTTGTTCCCACTGCCGGCTGAGCGCGCTTCGAGAGGTTGAATGGCAGACATCGACGGCCGCATATCCGTCGCAAGGATGGCTGTGGACTAGGCCCGGGGATTGATGACAACCGGCTTCAGGAAGGGCATTCTTAAGACATATGGGCTCCTGTCATCATTCTACTCAAACGGGGGTACCAAAGCATGAATCCCCTCACTTTACTTCTTGCGATCAATGGTTCGGAAACCTCACTGCATGCGGCGAACTTATGCTTTGCACTGGCTAAAGCAGCCGGCGCCGAAGTCATCCTTCAGCATGTCATCAATACGGAAGCTGCCAGGCAATTGCTGCCGATAAGAAAGCCAGGGCTGATCGGCAGCGGGCTTCACCTTCAAGTATATGAAGACCTCATTTCATCACTGCGCAACGTTGCCGAAAAACTGACCACCAAATGCGAGGCACTGGCTCTCGGTCACGGAATCGACATGAAAACATTCATTGACGAAGGTGATTGCCTGCAAGCAATCTTGCAAAGGAGCGCTCATTGCGATTTGACAGTGATTGGACACAGCTCCCTTCTGGAGCGCACGCTTGAATCCCCGGGAGCAATGCCTCGATTCATTCCGTCACTGGCAGAGCAGCTAGTCCGTGCCGTGCGCGTGCCGCTTTTGATTGTCAACGGGCCGGTCGATCACTTCAATGAGGGCGTTATCCTCTCCTCGGCAACAGATGTGAATCTCGACTACCTGCGCGCCTGCAAAGCGCTCCTTACCGCTCTTGGCCTTAAAACGCGCATCTCATTCATAGCCGATCAGTTGGTCGACGCCGAAAAAAGTACCTCAGAAGCAATTGAAAAGTTCTTGCATGATTGTCCGGATCTGCATGATGTCTCCTTCGACTTAAGAGAGATAAGAGGTGAAACTGCCGGCGGACCTCTCAAGCTGTGGCAACGTGCCGGCGAAAAAGTAAACATCGACTGCAAAGAAAGCACTTTGCTTATCGTACCTACCCGCTGCATGGGTCCGAATTCTCTCACCATATTCGGTGCCGAACCGGAGCAATTCGTCGCTGAGCTGGATTTGCCTGCCGTCCTCATCTATCCGGAGGACAACGTCCTCTCTCAGGCGCCTTCCCGGGTGCGTTCGTTCACCCAAAAGCTGAGCTTTGCAGTCGAGCCTGCCGCGCTTCCGCGCCGTACCGACGCTTAAGGTCTTGCCGCTTCGTAAATCCCCCCTGTCCAAGGCCGGCTTGTCTGGTGTATATCTTCTTACCACCCTCTTCCACCGCTTTTATGGATCGAACGGCATTAACGATTGAAGCTCCCCGAGGAGCATCGAATCCGGTCAAAGAAGACTGGACCGATAAAGCCTTAAGGGAAGCGCACCTCCTTAAGGAGGGCGCTAAAGGCTTTGTAGATGCGGCTCAGAACGCTGATCTCACAACTGCAGGAAAAGTCGTGCTTTCAATCGGCGTCGGCCTGGGTCTAGCCTATCTGTCGAGGGGAAGAGGATTTGGCCGGATTGCCGGCCGCACGATAGGAACCGTCTCCGGCCTGGCATTCCTGTCTGACGTAGCCGTGCACGGCAAAGAAGTTGGCTCAGCAGCCATCGACACCTGGAAATCACCAGCCAATATGGAGCACAACTCAGCCGTGATGCGCAAGCATCTCGGAGAGTTCGCCTTCGACACGACAATCATGTCCGCCGCCGGGCTTGCAGGCGGGAGTGTCGGCTACAAACTGTTCCACCCCAATCGAGCGGCAATTCCTGCCGAGCTTACCACCCAAATCGGCAAGACCGGCATCCGGCAGGACTATGCCAATAAGCTGCTGCCGGCTGGCTATTACGCCAATATTGTTCGTAACGCCGAAGGCAAATTCTCTCCCGAAAAGATTGCCCGCGCACAACGAGAATTGCCGGGCGCGCTCAAGAGTGTAGAAACTTACTCGCAATATTGGCATCGCGAGATAGCCGCGTTTAACAGCAACGCTCCCCAAAAAGTTGATGCTGTCGCTCTCGAAAACTATTTCGTCCATGGCGGCCGTGGTGGCAGGCGACTAAACAAAATCGCATCCGAACTCAAAAGAATGGCTCTTGAAGAGGCCAATGAAAAGACGGCTACGCGCATCATGGAAAAGCTCGGACAGGCCCAAAGCATCATATACGGACAGTAACCATCCGCTGGTACAATGCCCCTTCATCCACGAGAACGATGTCCCTGCCACACCGGCCCTGCATAATGGCAGCATGAGTTATCCAAAATGGCTGGTTTTCTATTATCACGCCCTCGAAGCCGAACGACGAGGTGATGAAGACATGGCCGAGGACCTGATGCGCAAAGCCCTTATTCTTGCTTATGAGACGGGCTGGCTTAATCATCTGCTCCCTGACTCGCTCCACGAATACCCTTCATTAATGGCGAGTCAAGCCGGCAAACTGCTAAGGTGCGGCCTGGGCGCTAAGTTTAAGTAAACGAATTTTCGTCACTTCACCATCGCTTAGTTTCACCAATCGCTGCGGAATTTGCGGGCAACGGCCATCATTTGCTTCACTTCCTGCCGCGCTTGTCTTTCTGCTTCGGGCGCAAACCCAAGCTCCGACCAGCGCACTATCACTGCATCCTGCTCCGCCTGCCTTGCCGATTCCGGTGAGTTGACCAGCTCCTCGACAATCTTTCTTTGTTCGGGTCGCAGCTCTTTCACAGCCTCATGCAAGGCTCCTCTTTGCGCTAATTCAGCTGAAGGTTCGAATTGCCTGAATCCTTCAAGATTTTCCTCATTGGCTTCCTCAGCGTTCTCGCGTTTTGTCTTTGATGTATAGCCGTCATCCTCGGCCTGACCGCGTGTGATTGCCATGATGGTGCGATCTGAGCCACCAGCTTTGTCGACAGCAGTGTAATCTACAAGCAGCGGCCAACGTGCTTGCCGATCGCGAATGCTGTATCCCACCTGGGTGTTCGTACCGGGATCCACAAACTCGTACTTATCTCCAATCACGGACTTCAGGTGCTCTATCGCTTCACTCCGTCCCATTATCAAGCGCTCCTGCATGACGAGAAGACCATCTTCGAGCTCGATGATTTTCCAGGCCGGCGCATCGAATGGTCGCCTGCCGCCGTCACCCAGGTCGCCTGCTTCAGGGCGGACGATTTTGACCACGAATTGCTCGGGCAAATCTTCCATAATCGCCTTTACATGAGACTCCACGCTTCCTTTAGAAGGAATCGCAGGCTCTCCGTATTCTGAGCGATATCGATTGAGATCTTGAATCAATCTCTTGCGCAGGCCGTCGTTGCTGCTCAACTCTTCTATGATCCCCTCACGAAACGCCTGAGTTTTGACGAGTTCTGCCGTCGGTGCCAGCGGTATCACTTTCGCTTCGTTGCCGACCCACATCGTTTCTTTATCGGCTGCGCGGAGGGACTCTACAAACGGATTCTCTTCAGCCGCTCCGCGCACTGCTTCTGCCAGATCGCGCTCGCCTTTCAGAGTGAGGACTTTGGCAATAGAGGGGCGTTTGTTAGCAGCATCGTTACCAAGACGAATTGCACTTTCGCTGGGCGCAGAATCTGAAGCGGTGAAGCGCAGCCGCCCGTAAGCAGATCCAGCCTCCATGAAAACCGGCTGCGCCGATTTGAAAAGCGACTTCGAGTGTCCCTTCAACGGACCCGCGTCCTGGCAGCTGATAAGAATATCAACTGACCCGACCTTGGGCTTGCCGTGGGCAATACCGAGAAGTCTAACCGGACCCAGGCGTCCGTCGCCAAGCACTTCTCTTACCTTAGCCGTGATGTATGCATCCTGACCTTGAGCTTTTCGCTCGCGAAAGTGCTTAAGCGCCCGCGACACAGTTTCCTTACCGCCTGTAACCTCGAATTCCTTCGACAGGGACGCCGGTTCAGCGCCACTGCGGGTTGAAGCTTTCTCCGTGAGCCTGGCTTCTTTGGCCATATCGATGCGTTGTTGTCTTGCCATCAAGGCACCGCCGGGCGCCGCGGCGACAGAATCAAGACCCGCTTGCAATAATCCGCGCCATGCTATCTTGCCGACGTTGATGGTCTCACCCATTTCTCGCTGTCGTTCAAGCTCGTGAATGGCCCCACCTGAGAATCCGAAGGCGCCGCCATTGAGCATGTTCATGGCTACAGGGCTCCTCGCCAGAGCTTCACCATGCTTAGCGAGTGCATACTTGGTGATACCGTGGGCAGCGCCGAAAGTGACGAAATCGATGGCCAGATTCTTAGGACTGAAAGCGGTTGAGACTATGTTGCGCAGCCCTGTTTGCCCGCTGTGCTCGCCTGACTCCTTATCGAAGTATGTTCTTGTGGACAATGCGGAGTCGAGGGTGCGCGTTGTAATGCCGAATGAAAAAGCCTTATAAGGGAATGTGAATTCCCTGGCCGTGAAGGGGATGTTTTTGGCGCCGCCTATGCCATTTACGACATACTTCAGCCCTACGCCCTTGGCAAAACCCAGAGCGCCGTCAAGCGGAGTCCACTCACCTTTGGCGTTGCGCTCCGTTGCCGCATGCAGAACTCCCGATGCGACAGTAGTGATGAGACCTATTCTGCCTTTAGTGGGAGTAAACAAAAGGCCGGTCTTGGCAAAATTGAGGGCGTAGTTTCCTATCTCGTCCTTCCATGAGACGTTGCCCTTCTCGGGTGCAAACGGATTGAGGACGGAATTCAAAGAGACACCGCTTTCAGCTGCACTTCTCTTTACGGGTTCAGGCTGCGTGCCTTCCGTCGGCAAGGCCGAGCGATATAAATCGCGCAGGGAGAACGCGGCTGTGCCTTCCGCAAGCGCATTATTCGATTTTGGAGAGGAGACACCGTCTAAAGCCATTGCAAATTTTCACAAGAGGGACCTTAAGTATGCTGGCGCATCGCCCGGTCTTCAATGGGGCAAACCGCATGCCTTTCGTGGAAATCCCATGCCGGCCAAAACTGTTGATCAGAAGGAAATGAGATCTCCCAACTTGGGAATTTCGGTTGCCAGACCGAATCTGCTCTCAATGAGATGCGACAATTCTTGCATCGGATGACTTTCGCCGTGGACCAGCACAATTCGCAGCTCCGGTCGCACAAGAGGCGCAAGCCACCTCATAAGATCAGATTGCCCCGCGTGGGCACTGAATCCGCCGATGCTGGCGACTGTGGCCCGCACGCGAATCGAATCGCCAAGAATCTTCACTTCCTTATCGCCTTCCAGAAGCCGTCTTCCCAGCGAGCCTTTCACCTGATAGCCGACAATAATCACCAGAGTCTCAGCACGGGAAAGATTGTTTCTTAGGTGATGAAGGATGCGCCCGGCGTTGCACATTCCGGCACCGGCAAGAACAATCATTGGTCCCGCATGTGCGTTCAGCGCTTTCGACTCTTCCGCGGTAACCGAGGTTTTAAGGGTGGAGAGATCCTTTCGCAACTGACCCGATTGATGCAGCGCCCGGGCTTCCTCATCCATCAGCCCTTGATGTCTCGCATAAATCTCAGTCGCTGTCACGGCCATCGGGCTGTCGAGGTAGATTGGCACACCGGCTATAATGCCCTTGCGAAACATCTCGGCTAAACGATAGAGCACTTCTTGCGCGCGTCCTACGGCGAACGTCGGGATGAAGATTTTCCCTCCCTTCTTTACTGCCGCTGCCACAAGATGCTCGAATTCCTCCACGCTCTTGTCAAAGGGCCGATGATCCCGATCGCCGTATGTTGATTCCATAAAGACCATATCGGCATACTCAAGCTGTGCCGGATCGCGCATGATGGGAGCATTCCAGTGTCCCAGATCGCCCGAGAATATGATTCGCTTTCTGCAATCGCCTTCGTCGACAAGCATATCGACGCTAGATGAGCCCAGGATGTGACCTGCTTCAACGAGGCGAATCTTGATACCATCTGCAATGCTGACCCAGAGGTCATAGTCGATGGCATGAAATTGTTTGGAAACCCGTTGCGCATCAGATATAGTGAAGAGCGGCCGAGCAGGTTTCGAACCCTTGCGGGATCTTTTGCGATTTTCTCTCTCCGCATCGTCCTGTTGTATCTTCGCTGCGTCGGCAAGGATTAATTGAGCGATGTCAATCGTTCCCTGCGTTGCGAAAATCGGTCCGCGGTATCCTGCTTTGACAAGCAGCGGCAGTCTCCCACAGTGATCGAGATGCCCGTGCGTGAGGACCATTGCATCAAGTCTTTGTAAAAGAATTGCGGGCGGAATTTTGTTTTGTCTCTCCAGCCGCTCAGATCCCTGGAACAACCCGCAATCGACGAGGATCCTTGACGATCTGGTTTCCAGAAGAAAACAAGATCCTGTTACGTCATAGGCCGCACCATAAGCAGTGATGTACAAATGAAGTTGTCCCGTCGAGCAAAAACCGTCCAATATGTTCCAACAATTTGCCCCCCATGTCCATAACGCGGGTGGCAAGGCGGGTCGGCAGGCCCATCTCTCTTGGCTCGCGATCGTCAAGCAGCTTTCACCGGCTCGCAAATTGATCGCTGGCATCCAGCAATGTGGACTCGCGCTCAGCAATATCCATGCATTGAAGTTATCTCGGCGGCAATTGAGTCCACTCCGACTGCTCGTCCTGACTGAAGTAGCGAGCGACCTCCACATAGCAGTCGGCTGCCCCCGTCGGGCATTCCTCGATGCATTTGCCGCAACCCTTGCAGAGGTCGGCATCTATGCAGTATCGCCCCACAATGCAAACGATCGCTTGCTGAGGGCACGCCAATTCGCACGCCGAGCAGCATATGCACATTTCCGGATCAGTTACATGTTGGAGCATCTTCGTGGCTTACGGGAAGTTGCAAACCCAGCGACTGGCAGCCATCCTTAACGGAAGTTCGCCATCGCTGCCTGAGGTCGCGGTTGGTCGCCTTTTTCAGGCCAAACTCACGGTGGAATACATTGCGAACGGATCCAGAGGGACCGAACGAATCAGCTACCCTGGCATACCAGTAATTGAGCGACGCCTGGCATGAAAGTGAATGTTGCTCCGATCTGGCAGCAAGGCTAAGTTGTTGCTGGCCGAAGGCTTCGTGGCACTGTTCGGTGGGCAAAAACTCCGTGCACAAATCGCTCAGCGGCGAAAAACTGGAGCCTATGAAATCTTCAATCATCAGGCAGGTCATGGACGACATCAGATAACTGAACACGCCCAGATCTATCCAACCTTGAAGAGGATACATCAAAGCATTCAATCTCTTGTCGGATGACGCCCGGTGAAACCCTAACCGGGCGTCTCGCAGTACCCTGGCGTGCCAGGGATGGGACGCGAAATACTTGGACATCTGCAAATTTTGCGCTTCAAGCAGGCTGTAAATCTTCTCCACCATTGCCAGTTTCTCAACAACAATAAGCCCCAACCTTTTGCGATCTTTCAAGGTCGGACTGATGCTCAGGCATTCACCATACCCGGTGGCGCCGGCCAATTGCGAATCGGCAAATTGGAGCAATATTCCTGTGACCAACTCCCGATATCGTGGAGTGGTTTCCTCAAGCACCTTGATCCGAAGACCATCCTTGATTCTTGCCATCAAACGCTGATCTTCATCTATGAGCGAATTATGCTGCAGTTGATCCATTGCAGATCTCCATCCTAGATCTCCGCGCCCACAAGCAAAGACGGATCAGCACTTGCCGCGTAGCCGAAACGCATATCGTAGTCAGCCTCAACATTGCTGGGCATCTCAAGCCCAAGCTCCTGCAGGCGCTTGGCGACAATGTCCATATATTCTTCCTGCAGTTGTTGAGAGGTTTTGATTTTCAAACCGTACTCAAAATAGCGAGCAAAGTGTTTGCTATCATCGGCTGGGCGCCCTGAAAACCCAAGACCCATAGCCATGAATTTGGGCACTGCTTCTTGCAGGAGCTTCCGACCTTCATCGCCGTCAAACTCAATCACGCGCCTTGCGGCCCAAACCCCAAAGGCGAGATGTCCTTTCTCTTCCTGCCAGATTCGCTCGCTGATACGACGCCAGGGAAGATAGGATGACTCCCTGTATTGTCCGAGAAAGGCCACTGCGGCCGGTGTGACGACAGTTGAAAACATGGCGACGTCAGCCCAGTTGTGAAAGAATCTGCTCCAGTTTTCCTTGCGGAAGCCGTTAATCACTCTCACAATTTTTGGATCCGGATTGTCCGGATTTTGCACCAGATGCTGGACACGCTGATTGACATCGACACCCAGCGGCGCAAGGATCTCCCAGCAATACCAGCCATGCCCCATCTCCTCCATTACCTTTTTAGCCAGCCGATAAGCTTCCTCGGGACGGGGAGCGAAGCGCATATTTTCGGATACGCGCTGTCCGCCCGCGAATTCCGAGTCAGCCTGAAATGAGAGCAAATCAATAAGGGCCGCTCGATAATCGGCCGGCATGTTGTCCCGAGCTTCGTATGTCTTCATGTTTAAAATCCTCCAGACACTGACAATTGTTCCAGTGAAAAATCCTGCTGATATCGACCGCATGACGTGGACGACGAAAATCAGTCTTTCGGATGATTAAGATTCAGTCTTTGGCCGTACTGGATTAATTCTTTGAAGCGTAATTCTTTAGAAGCGCAATCCGTGAGTCAATTCATAGAACCGCAATCCAATGGGAGCAGTTCTTTGCACCGCATCCGTTGGATCCGAACCGTAATCCGTGCCTTGATAGGGAAAAACGATCGACACAAGCCGCAGTCCTGATTGGTCCTCAGTCCGGATTTTCGTGGCGGTCGTCTTCCAGATGCACGAGAACATCGACGACGCCTCCACCCAATTTCTTCAATTCATGTTCGACCGCATACGAAATGTTGTGCGCTTCTTCGATGGAGAGATCACTCGATACAAGGACATGCAAATCAATGAACATATGCTCTTGCGAGCCGCGGCTGCGAATTCTATGACAACTCTTGACGCCGGGCACTTTGAGGACGACTTCTTCGACTATGAGCGGATCGAGTATTGCCGCGTCCACAAGCGATCCCATGTGCGCCATGATGATTTCATATCCGGCTTTGAATATCATGCCGACGATGATTACAGAAGCAAAAACGTCGAGAATGGGAAACTTGAGTTGAATCGCTATCAGGGTGGCCAGCACGGTGAGCGTGACATAGATATCAGACATCGTGTGGTGAGAATCCGCGATCAAAAGTGCGCTGTTGAGCTCTTTGCCTTTGCGCGTCTCATACTTGCAGACGAAATAATTGATTGCTGCCGTGGCGACTAGAATTATGTAACTTGTTACCGTGACCTCCGGAAGTTCAGCTTTCGGCGAAAACAAACGTTGAACCGCTTTGCTCAAAACCTGAAGGCTGGTCATAAACATGAAAAAGGAAATCACAATCGCCGAGATGGCCTCGAACTTTCTGTGCCCGTAAGGATGTCCGGGGTCTGGCGGCTTCATAGCTATGGTCAGACCGCATATGCCGACGACATTGGAAGATGCGTCCAAAAGAGAATGGAAACCATCTGCGATCATGCTTAATGTGTTGCTTGCAAAGCCCCAGCCAATCTTCGCCACCGCCACGAGGATGTTGAGACCTAATGTCTTAACGAAAACCAGCCTCGCTTGTCTCATCGCATTGATCCAGCCCTCGTCCTGAAGGGGAGCAGCGCCGTCAGCTGGAGCATTGATGCGCGATTGATGGTGGTGAGAATGATGCTCTTTCATGCGGAGCCCCGCTTTCGCCGTCATATGCGGTCCTGCCATAGAAATTGTAGCGAAGCAAACGCCAAAACTCTAAGCATCTAAGGTCCTACACATACCGGCATAATCCGTTATGCGTAGGAACACCAGGGGCACTGAATAGTCAGATTGGACGATGCGAACCAGCCCTGGATTGTCGATCATTGTGCTATAGCGGCTTAGCCACAGGCGGGAAGCATATGATGAAGGTCTTAATAGCAATTGACTCTTCCGATTTCAGCAAGTTATTGACTGATTTCGTGATTAATCATTTGTGGCCCCCAGGAACCCAATTCCGCATCATGCACTGCCTGGAGCCGGTTCGTGACGTAAAGGAGATTGACTACGAGCGAAGGCTTACTGCTGAGGCTTTCCTCAGGGAGGCATCACACAAAATTCATGAAAGCCTTTCCAAATGCGACGTTCACATCGATCTCGTATTGGGTTCTCCCCAAGAGGAAATTCTCAATTTAGCCGCAGACTGGCCTGCCGATATGATTGTGATTGGCTCGCATGGAAGAGGAATTCTGTCGCGTTTTGTAATGGGCAGTGTTTCTACCGCCGTCGTGCTGCACTCGCCGTGCTCGGTCATGGTGGTGCGCGATCCGAGCCGTAAAAAGCGCGAAACAAGCAAAGACGCAAAGGCGGGCGCGAAGGCATCGCTTGGCAGCGGGGCCCACTGAAGACAAGACTGGAGCACCGGATCAACTAATCAAACAGACAATATTGGAGATGGAAAAATGGCCAAGTATTCTTTTTTACTCGCTCTCAGCGGCTCGGAGCAATCACGCTATGCAGCGGAGCTTGCATGGAAACTTGCCAAAGAACTCGATGCAAGAGTAACCGCTCAACATGTCATAGATTCCCGCACTACTTGGGAGCTTTTGCGCAACGACACGCCGGGCTTCCTCGGCAGCGGTCCCTATGTAAACGCCTATGAGTCGGTGGTTGAGTCATTGAGATCATTGGCGAACAAACTGGCGGAAAAGTACGAGATGCACGCTCGCGAGCAGGCGGTAGAGACGGAAGTGATCATCTCTGAAGGCAATCCGGTCGCGATTTTGAGCCAGCAGGCGAGCTCATACGACATGCTCATCATTGGGCACCAGCCTTCCGGAGTGAAGGTAAGCGACCACGAAAGATGTCACTACATCAAATACTCGGTTGCCGAAGGGGTTGCCCACGAATCTGCGGTGCCGATTTTGATTGTGCAAGGAAAACCTGCGCCATGGAAGAGTCTGACTGTTCTGTCGGAAATGGATCATGTGAATTTCATGCTCATCCGCTCCGGTCTCCGGCTGGCAAAAATGCTCAATTTAAAACCGCAACTGGAGTTTCTCGGCACCGGCACAAGAGAAGAAACACCAGACAACTTCAAAGCCGACCTGGTGAAAGCCGTGCCGGAAGCGGCGGACACTTCCGTAGGCTTTGAGCTTTACGCAGGGCAGGCAGCCAATGACCGCCAAGCTCTCTTTCACACCCAAGCTTCAGATGTGAATTTGGAAACGAATGCAGACACTTTACTGATGGTGCCGACCCGCGGCGTGGGGCGCGACCGTATCACACTTTTCGGTTCGTCTCCGGACGTCTTCGTCAGGCATCTGACCCTGCCCAACATCCTTTTCTGGCCTGAAGAGCACGTCGAATTCGGAGCCGACGCCAAGAGCAAAGAAACAGTTGCTTTGAAATAAGTAACCGGATGTTCGCTCCGGTCCGCAAATGGGCAATAATACGAACGAGCTGTGACGAAAGGAAGATTAAATGAGAACGATAATTGCGGTTGATGAAGGGGATGCGGTTCCTGTCATTGTCGACTTCGTCCTTCATCACAAGTGGTCGGACGACGCCGAATTCAAAATTCTCCATGTGATATCGCCGCTGATGATGGATCATCCGATGGCTTCCTATCCGCTCTTTCTCGAAAGCATCGCCAAGGAGAGCCTGGAATTCGGCACCAATCTTGTCAACAAGGTAAAAGATGAGCTCCGGGCCGAGCTGAAAACACACAAGATCGAAACCGAAGTAATAGACGGCTTTCCCAAGGAAGCAATCATCCAGGTGGCGTCAAAATGGGAGGCAGACCTGATCGTTGTCGGCTCTCATGGACGCACCGGGCTGTCACGTTTCTTGCTGGGAAGCGTATCAGGCGCGGTAGTTTCCCACGCACCATGCTCGGTGACAATAGTGCGCATCCCGAGAACAGCCCACACGGCGGAGGACGTGCGCGAAACAACGACAAGCGCAAAGGCGTGAGGAATGGAGATTGTCTACACACTGAGTAGACAATTGGGATGGAGTCATTTCCGCCAGATTATGTATCTGAAAGACGAGCTGCGGCGGCAGTTCTATGCGGAGATGTGCCGCCTGGAGCGATGGAGTGTGCGGACCCTCCAGAAAAAGATCGACTGTATGCTCTTTGAGCGAATTGGACTGTCCAAGAAAACAGAGGCAGTGGTCGAACGAGAGTTGTCTGCGCTTCGGAAAGAGGATCAACTGACACCAGATATGGTGTTTCAAGATCCTTACTTGCTTGGCTTTTTAGGGTGACCGGCCGCAATGATCCACAAAGTACTGTTAAGCCTTTTGACAACCGAACAAATCGGGTGTTTTGTTCACAGTAAAATGACCGCCCGCTGAGGATTTTGCCCTTATTGACAAGATTAGCGCAAACACATTGAGCAAAAGGTGCTTGATTGAAGGTTGTGTTCA
>DATNRC010000677.1:0-3345 GCA_036703705.1 Candidatus Obscuribacterales bacterium | reverse complement strand
CGCCCCGATCGCATAGTCGTTGGTGAGGTGCGCGGTGCCGAGGCCCTGGATATGTTGCAGGCCATGAATACAGGACACGAAGGATCGCTGACGACGGTGCATGCCAATTCCCCTCGCGATGCCATGAGCCGGCTCGAGACGCTGGTCCTGCTTGCCGGCGTCGACCTGTCGCAAAGAAGCATTCGCGAGCAAATCGCCTCGGCATTCAACCTCGTCGTTCAAATCAGGCGTCTCAGTGACGGCACCAGAAAGGTGGTAAACATCGCCGAAATCACAGGCGTTCAGGAAGGCGTCATCAGCATGCAGGACATCTTCGAATATCGGCAGGATGGAATCGACAGCAAAGGCAATGTATTAGGCAAGCACGTGCAGTGCGGTATTCGACCCCTTGTGGAAACAAAATTCAAAGAGGCGGGAATTGAGCTTCCTCGGGAGCTCTTCACGGCAAACCGTTCGCTCGCGGCGGAAGATGGCGCTTTTGCCATGGAGGATGAGAAAGCATGAAGGTGGAATATCTCTTTGTTGCCTGTTTGCTGTGGGTCACTCTCGGCATTCTTGTCGCCAGACAATTGGCGGAGCGCAGGCGCAGGAAGCAGGTAGCCGCTCGGTTAAGCGCGCTGATTGACGCTCCATCCAATCTTGAAATTCCGCCTTCGCTATTGCGAACACAAACGCAATTCACCGCCTTCGGCAAGTGGTTCAGTCTCGAAAGACCAATAAGGACACTCGCGTTGTTTCTCGCTCAGGGCGGGTGGGGCCGCAAAACAAGCACTTTTGTCTCTCTGGAGTTGCTTCTCATCGCAGCTCCTCTGTCGATTGCTTATGTCATCGGCGTTGAGCCTGTTATCGGCCTGGCTCTGTCCGCAGTGGCGGGCGCAGCTCCCTTTGTATTCTTGCTCTGGCAAAAGGTCAGGCTGCGCCGCAAATTCATCGAGCAGCTTCCCAATGCCATCGATCTCATGGTCGCCGTTTTGCGAAGCGGTCACAGCCTGCCCATGGCTGTGCGCAGTGTCGGGCAGGAAATTCCCGCTCCGGTAGGCAAGGAATTTCAAGAAGTCCTCGCGCGCATCAATCTCGGCCAGCCCATGGCAGAGGCTCTTGCTCACTCGACGGAGAAGTTTTGCTCTTATGAGCTGGATTTGATTAGACGCGCTGTGGCGATTCAAGCAGAAGTTGGAGGCAGCCTTGCTGAGCTTCTGGAGAAAACAAACGTCACTTTGCGACAACGCCTCAAACTGGCGAGGCATGTGCAGGTGCTGACGGCGCAAAGTCGCCTGACGGCGATCATCGTCGGACTCATGCCTTTTGCTGTTGCCTTCGGGCTCAACTTTCTCAATCCTGGTTATCTCAATCCGCTCGTCCAGTCCGAGCTCGGGCGTGTTCTTCTCATCGTCGCCTTGATTCTGCAGGCGCTGGGCGTCGGCATCATGACGAAACTCTCGACAGTGAAGGTATAAGAAAATGTCGCTGACAGCACTTCTCGAGACGCCTGAATTTCTCATCGCAGCGTTTTTCGGTTTGCTCCTTCTTCGCCTGCCGCAAATGAAGGGCGGCATGGCAGGCAGCATTCCGCAATGGATTGCGGGCCCGGCATTGTCGGCGCTTGTATCGCTGCCGAGAGGCTACGGCGCATGGCTGCAACGCACGCAAATCTGGGCCGGCTGGCGCAGTAATACTGCATTTGGTGAGTTGGCAAGCATCAAGATCTATGGTTCGATCTTTCTTTTGCTTGCGGGGCTCGTATTGCCTCTCTGGTCTGCTTTGTTGATTGCTGCTCTATTCTTCTTCGCAGCAGATGCAGCTCTTCTTTGGGCGGCACGCCGGCGTCAGAAAGAAATCAGGGAGTCGATGCCGCAAGCGCTCGACTTGATGGTTCTTTGCGTCGATGCGGGACTGGGGCTTGACGCGACTTTGCAGCGCATCGCCTCCGAGCGCTCGGCAATTGCCAAAGCGCTCAACGAAGAATTGCTTACCCTGGGCAAAGACGTACTTCTCGGGATGGATCGCGAGCGCGCTTATCAGGAGCTGTATGCTCGCACCGGTGTCGACGAGCTGAGATCTCTCGGCTCATCGTTGAATCAATCAACTAAATTAGGGTTGAGCATCGCTCGCGTGCTTCGCACTCAGAGCGAATTCCTGAGAACCAAACTCAGTCAAAAGGCCGAGGAAAGAGCTGCCAAGTTGCCTATATATATGGCTTTTCCACTCTGGTTCTGCATCATGCCCGCGCTCATGGTTGTTCTGCTGGCGCCGTCCGTTATAATGTTCCTCCAGCAGTTGAATCAAACGCCGCTGGCGAAGTAGTCGACTGCATCAGGGACAATCATTCGTCGCGCCAGATCCGCAGTCAGTGAAGATCACAATCAATAAGGAGAGTTCAATCCCCATCCGCGATCAGCTCATTGAGCAGATCGCTTTGCAAATTGCATCAGGCAGTTTGAAAGGCAAGGAAAAACTTCCCAGTATTCGCGCGCTGGCGCAGCGGCTGGGCATTCACTACAGCACCGTGACTGCTGCTTATAATCATCTTGCCGGTGTAGGTTTGCTGGATATTCGCCAGGGAAGCGGCGTGAGAGTCGCGGGGCCGGCGCAGTCGGATCTGCCCTTTAAGGGCACAGATCTGCAAACGCTCTGTGCCGACTTTCTCGCTCTTGCCGGCGAGCGCGGATTTAAGCGCAGCGACGTCCGGGATCAGCTCGACAGTCTTTTGAACTGTGAGCCCGTAAAGCGCATTCTCTGCGTGGATCGCAACAAAGACTTTCATCCCATACTGGCTTCGGAATTGAGTCCTCATTTTTCTATTCCAACGATTCCGCTCACCATCGATGAGCTGATGCAGAAGAAAGAACAGCTCAAGGATTCGCTGGTGGTGACCAGTCTTTACCACCTCTTCGCCTTTCAAGATATTGTTCAAGACCGAACGAGATTGGTCGTCTGCGATATCGAGCCTGGCCGCGCCGAACTCGAGCACATACAGGATTTGCCTGACGGCAGCCTGGTGCTTTTAGTCTCGATGAGCCAGACGCTTCTCAACATGGCAACCAAACTTCTGGCCGCTCGCCGCGGGGAGCAAATCGCCGTGCGCTCCGTCTTGACGGATGACCGCGAAGAGCTGAAGTACATGATGAAGTATGCAACGGTCGTTCTTTGCGACAGTCCGAGTGAGGCGACAGTGGCTCCTCTAGTTG
Source organism: Candidatus Obscuribacterales bacterium (assembly GCA_036703705.1). Classification (GTDB taxonomy): domain Bacteria; phylum Cyanobacteriota; class Vampirovibrionia; order Obscuribacterales; family Obscuribacteraceae; genus DATNRC01. The sequence continues at coordinate 157 of DATNRC010000677.1, read as the reverse complement.
GCAAAACGCGCATGATGGCCTTCCGCCTCTATTCACCGTCCACAATCGATCGCATCCGCGATCGCCTGGAGAAGTGGGGCTGAGAAGTCAAAAACGATCAAGCCATCAGCGAGGCACCACTCCCAGTCCGGGACGATCGGGAAGCTTGAGATATCCG
>DATNRC010000676.1:0-12985 GCA_036703705.1 Candidatus Obscuribacterales bacterium | reverse complement strand
AAAACCGCGGTTTTTCTCCCGCCCCGGCAGGATGTCAAGACGGAGAAAAACAGAGAATTTTCTCCCCGTCTTATTCGTTTTCTTTTGAACTCCCCGCGGGTGCCGGTCCCGCCGCTTCCATGGTCTTGTCAGCAGCTTCTTGCGACAGCTCGCTATCGCGGAGCGACGGAATTTGCTTGACAACACCCCGATCGCCCGCGATGACAAGCGAGGATTGCTCTGGTCGCAGCACCGTCTTTATGAACTTATTAATGGACTCAGGATTTGCGTTACGAACCTTCAGAAGAAGTTCACCAAGATGATCGCCTTCAGCGCGCTGAAGAGAGGCATCAAGGATGCTTTTAGCCGCTAAGGAGAGATTTTGCATATACCTTATTGGCAGCGCGCCATACAAGAATCTCTTGACCTCGGCGGCTTCCGCCGGCGTCAGACCGTTCTTCGCAAAGCCCTTAAGCTCGTTTTTGATCGCTGCCACCGCCCGTGATACCGCATTCGACTCGACCGGCACGCTCAAGTACCAGGTCGTCATCCCGCCCAAACCCTCAAGTCCCGAGGAAATGTCATCGCACGATACGCCGCTGCCAAATACGCGCTCATCGTGCGCTTTCTGCAACAATCTGGAGAACATCGGATGATTCGTCAGTGCGCAATCGGCAATCAACAAATCACAAAACTCTCTGTCGTTGCGAGACACACGCAAAAGTTGCCCCACGCAAACTGTGGTCTGCGCGCGATCGCGAATGGGCACGGAAGTTTTGAGAGACCGTCGTGAGCTCGGCGTGACAACCGCCTCACGATATTGCCCTGCCCCTGTCCAATGAGACAGACATTGTTCTGCCTGACGTATTGCTTCTTCTCCGATTATATCTCCCGCAATGACAATTGTCGTATTTTCAGGTCGCATCACGGATGCGTGAAACTCCTTAACGTCACTTGCTTTTAGGGCTTCGATGGATCGTGCCTTTTCGCTGGGGTCAGCCGGGAAATATGCTGACGATGAAGCGACAAGGCTGCGCAGCAGTGCTCGACGGACGCGCGAAGAAACGGTTTCATCGTTCTGCTTTATGCTATTGAACGCATCTTGCTTTGCCTTCTCAATGTCTCCTTCGCTAAATGCAGGTTCTCTCAAAACATCAGACAGGATAGTCATATGCTGCGGCAGATCGCGAGACAAGCACCTGCCTTGGAAAGATACGAATTCTTGCCCCGGTTCGAAATGCAGCATTGCCTGCGGTGGCAAACCCAAATCTTCCTGCAAGGAATGCAGCTGGGTCTTGTTCAACTTGGCGGTTCCATAGTTCATTGCATGAGCGGCTAAAGCGCTCACGCCTGTTTTTCCCTGAGGCTCATAGACTTCTCCGCTTCGAATTGCGCCAGCTATTTGCACTATCGGACTGAGGCGATTCTCGAAAGCAATCACGGTAAGCCCATTTTTGAGCACTTTTCTTGTGTAGTGACCCGCTTTGAGGCTGCTTCCTGGAATTGGCAACTCGCCCTCTCCGGACGACGAAGACGGAACGGGAGAGACGTTTGTTCTTACAACAGGAGTAGTTGTCGCTTTCGCCGACTCACCGGCAGACTTCGACGATTCCTTCGTCGCTTTCGCCGACTCACCGGCAGACTTGCTGGAATCCTTTGCATTCGCCGATTTGCTGGAATCCTTTGCGGACTTTGCTGAGTCCTTGCCGGGAGTCTTCCCCGAATCTTTTGCTGTCTTCGTTGTATCCTTGCCGGACTTCTTAGCTGATTCTTCCTTCTTGTCCTTAGCTGGCTTGTTAGTGACCGATTTACCTGAAGACTTTGCGCTCGGATCAGCTCTTTTCTTGTCCGACTTCTCATCCTTTCCTTTCACGAACGCGGTTTTGCTTTTTCCTTTCGCGTCAGGGGACTGCTTCGTTTGGTCAGAACCTTTTTTAGATGCAGTCTTCCTGTCCTCGGACGGCGTAGATGATGATTTCTTCGACGAACTCTTCTTTGTGCTCTTGCCGTTCTTCTCGGAATCGCTGCCATTTTCCTTCGACGATGATGCATTAGCTTCTGTCTTCAAAGCAAGCAAGATTGGCTCGTTCGGCGCAATTGCCGAGTCATCATTTTTATATCCAACCAGAGGGACGCTGCCCATCCTGCGACTGATTGGAGTTCTAACACCGGGTCTCTCCGGGCGTGTTTCCGCCTGCGATCCAGGTTTTGCCGGTTGCGTCTTCGGTCCTCCTTTTTCTGCCGGAGCAGGCGAGGCGGGCTTTGCCGGCGGCGGAGCAGCTTGCGCATGGAGGAATCCCACAACGCGATTTTCCGGAACCAAATAACGTTTCGCCACACGCTGCAAATCCGCCGCGGTCACCGTCTTTAACCGTTCAGGCCAGGAATAGGCTGCTTTCCAAGATTGAATGCTGTCGAAATATCCTATATGGAAGCCTGTTCTATAGACGCCATCGCGTTCGTTGAAACAAGCGAATTCAGCCTGATTTCTTGCCCTTCTCAGTTCAGCATCAGTTATAGGCTGCGAGCGAAGCTGAGCGATCATATTGTCTAATCCCTCGAGAACTTTATGCAACGGGACGCCAGATGCCGGCATGAGCGTGAGCGTAAACAGTCCGGGATCGCGCTTTAGCTCGAACAATGAGGTAGCATGCGAACACACATGAGGCTCGAGAAGCTTGGTTTTGAAACGTCCCGCATAATGCGCGTTGAGCACTTTTTCCAGCAACGCCATAGCAGCGCTGTCTTGATCGTTGATTGCAGGCGCATGATAGGCGAGGTAAAGCATCTCCTTGCGACCGGGGTGGCGCATAATTACACGCCGTTCAGCGTGCTGCAGAGGCTCCACGGCTCTAATCGGCGGAATGGCTCCTGTGTGCTTCGGAATGATGCCGAAGTACTTCTTCACCAGCGCAAGAGCTGAGGCTGTTTTGAAATCACCAACCAATACCAATGTAGCGTTGTGAGGGCGGAAATATCGATCGTAAAAGCCTTTCACATCCTCGACAGTCAGAGCTTCGACATCCGGCCGCCAACCTCTTGTTGGATTTCCGTACGGGTGATGAACAAAGGCGACGGAACGCACCTCCTGTGTCAGCGCGGCGCCGGGATCTGCCGTTTCTTCATCGAACTCTTTTCGTATATTGGCGATTTCCGCGCTAACGTCATTGGGTGTGAATCTTGCAAGACGCATGCGCTCGGATTCTATGCGCAGGCACAATTCAAGCTTGGAGGGGTGAACTGTCTCGAAAAAGGCAGTAAAGTCGTCGCTCGTAAAGCCGTTGAATTGCCCGCCGTTGCGAACAATCATCGCCCCCATCTCGCCCTTTCGAAAACCGCCGACGTTTTGGAAGAGGAGATGCTCCACCAGGTGGCTCAAGCCGGTGCCGCCAGGTCGTTCATTACGCGCGCCCGCTCTGTACCAGATGAGGCACGAGACGATAGGAACCGAATGCTCTTCGACGAAAAGAACTCTCAGGCCGTTAGGCAGAACGGCTTCCTGCGGCACTGCGGCAGCAGGGGTCACGCCTTTGGTGGTCGTGCATGCAAGGGGCGGCTCTATGACTTCAGACTCCACGCCCTCCAGGGCACGGGCAGGGCAAGCCGATGAGACAAAGAAAACGAAAAAAAGCGCCAGAGCCAGACATCGTCTGCTCATGTGGAGGAAAGAGAGGCTTAGGTTCATTGGCATTCCTGATACCCGCCGCGCCCGGGAAGCCGGAAGGCACTGAAGCACGCTAACACGCCTGGCAAGGAGTGAGACTCCGTCTCGTCCGTTGCGGCTCAAGGTCCCTTGACTTATACCATGTCATCTGGCGGGGCAGGCGCTTATCTCTTCCATAGTTATCTTTTCTTTTAACGCAGCCCCCGGATGTTAGCCTCCGTTCACACAACTTTCTCACGTTGCCTGCCTTATTGTGCCATTGTGGGCAGCCGAACACAGGCGAACAGTCCACTCCCCCGATTTTTCATATAGAGCTGGAGGTCTGGTCAATGGCAGAAGTATTAGTATTCGACAGGGCAGTTTGTGAAGATCATGGCGAAAAGCAAACGGCTACCGCTTCGGAAAAGCTCTCACAAAGCAGTCAACAAAATAGCGATGTGAAATGCCCTGCGGACAAGCTCGAGAACTTCAACGTCCACAGACAAATATCAGAAGATGGTTCGTCGCGAACCCGATTTCCCAATGGCGTTTTGTCCGGTCGCGGCAATGGTGCCGACGAGCTGGTGCCGCCGCCCGGTGGCAAGTTCAGCACCGATAAAGCAGGCAACACCCTGATTCTCGACGCAAGCGGCAAGACCGTTGCCACATACGACAAAGACGACAAAGAAGTCCATGTCTACACCAAGCATGGTGAATACACCGAGTCAAAAGACGGCAAGATCACGTACAAGCCCAAAGACAATGTGGTTGATCTGCAAAGCCTGCACAAAAATGGTGTAATCCCGAACGACAAGCTTGAAGATTACGGCATCAGCAAAGGCGGCGGTGCGCTTAGATTCCCCAACGGAATCGAAGTTGATGCAAAAACCGGCAATGTGACGATGAACACTGCCGATCACTACCAGGCCTGCGAAAGCACGGAGACAGACGGCAAGGGCAACGTCACCAAGCGCACGTGGAGAGACGGCGAAGGACGGCTCCTTTTTACGCAAGACAAAGACGGGCTCCACATCCCGACTGCCGATGGCACCATCACACGGACCAATAACGGCACGCTCAAATTCGAATCCAATACACCGGCGCAAAAAGCTCTTCCAAAACTGAGCATCGACGGCAAACTGGAAGACAGCAAAATGCCGGCTAAGAAGAAAATGGATCCGCTCGGCGACGAATGCATGAAGAGCAACGATCCGCTCTGCGGGCTGGATCTCGGCGAATTTTAAAAGTTGAATTGGGGGTTAGGCCGAAGGGAAGCGGTCATCGATTAATCGATGGCTGTCTTTTCCCTTTTTGGCAGGGCCCGTCCGACCCTTGTGAGAGATGAGCGAGATGAGGCGGCATCACTCAGTACGACAACGACTTCGTCTATTGTTTTGCGGTACGCTGATTCTTAAGAGGTGAGCCACCATTTGACGGCGTTGCATTTTCTCCGTCGCTGGAAACACCTTGTGAAGCAGCTCTCGCACGGGCATCGGCATCGCGCGCTTCGGCTTCGCGATGCATTTTGCGGTTTAAATTCGCAATCCGTTGCCAGGTCCAGGCATACTCCTGATTCGTTGTGCCGTGCGATTTCTCTACCAGCGTCAAGGTCTCCCGAAAGCAACGCATAGCCTCATCGTATTTGTTTTGCTGGGCAAAATGATCGCCATAGCAGCAAATGGTGCCGGCATAGTAGGGGTGGGGAGCACCATTTTGTTGCTCGTACTTCTTGAACCAGGCAAGCGCTTCTTTATACAGAACCTCCGCATCGTCAACCCGGCCCAGGCTGTCGTAAACTCGCGCCAGATTGCGTTTGGTGTTCACCACTTCGGGATTGTCGTCGCCATACATGAGTTTCTGTACGAAAAGGGCGCGCTCGGTAGGGCCTAAAGCCTGCTCCGCATGTCCCGAGTAGTACATGCTTGCCCCGACCGAATCGAAGTAAAAGAACAGCACAGCCAGAAGAACAAGCATACCGGCAATGGCAGCAAGCTTTCCCATCGCTCCTTTGAGGAACGTCTTGCCAAATCCAGGTTGCTCTTCGATGAGCGGCGACATGCGACTGTGGAGTAACCTTACCTTCTGAGCTGTCAGATTGGTTACACCCGGCAAACGAGAATCGTAATCGCCGACCATGGCTCCACCCTGGCTACATGTTTACGCAAGCATCAGATGCGATCTGGATTTACATCGTAATTGCTGAGCGTGCCTACACCTCGGCAAAATGGTGCTTTCCAAGACTATGAAGGACTGTCTTAATGCTGCGCCGGTCAGCAATTGCGGTCATGTTAATATATAGGTTGCCAGCGGATCATGGCACTTTACGACAGGCGTCGCCAAGCGGTTAAGGCACTGGATTGTGGTTCCAGCATCCGGGGGTTCGAATCCCCTCGTCTGCCCCATTTACCAACTTAAACTGGGAACTGGTGGGCGCTCGCCACTTGAACGCTCGACTCTGGAGAGTTCAACTCGATGACTATGGGAACGGATAAAGGAACCTTATCGCATTTCTTGCGTTTAAATACAGCGAAAACACTTCGAGGTCCCAAGGAAATACGCATGCTACCAGAGCAATCATCATGTACGTCTTCTATCGCCCCGATGATCGAGTTTTCAATATCGATTAAGCTCTTTTGACCAGATTCGCTGGTCAGGACTTTCTGGCAAATGGTGCCCCAGCAGAACTCAATCGGACACTCTTGGGTGTTGGCGGGTGAGTTTCGTTTAGACACAGTTTGGTTTCGGCTTTATTCTTACGTGCATAGACTATACCCTCTTTACTGCCGTTCAACGAGAAGCCCTTCGCTGTTTTTGAAGACGCCTGAACTGGTACAGCATTGGGGACCTTTGCCTGCGTTTCGAATCCGCCGGCGGATCTAACATACTGGCCATGTTTTGGACACTTTGGATTACTAGTTTCGCAAATTTCTAACATACTGGCTTGATTAAGGCCAGCCACACGGCACAGGCAGCTATCGACGTCATTGCTGTCCATTGGTGAATCTTTTCCCCGTAGTTTGCATCAGCTAATGACCGCCCGGGACACGCCGTTGTCGCTGCAAGCAGGCACCTTTGGCACACAGGATCTGCTTGAACAGTTGGCTCTTCGAAAGCTAAAATTGGCGGCAGTTTCAAGGCGAAGAGGTGAATCGTGGCTACAGACCTCCGGATCAAAGCCGATCTGATCGACAAAGACATAAAGAAAGCCGAGACGCTGCCGGCTCGATTCTACAGAGATGACGCATATTTCGAGCAGGCGCGCGAACGAATCTTTGTACGCAGTTGGCAATTTGTCGGTGATGCAGACCGCCTCATGGTGCCCGGAACGGTCATCCCTTATTCCATCCTTCCAGGATATGTAGATGAGCCGATTATCCTCACGAGGGATCATCAAGACCAGCTCAGGTGCCTTTCTAATGTGTGCACTCACCGAGGCAATCTCCTGGTTGAGGGCAATTGCAATGCTCAAAATCTGAGATGCCGATATCATGGCCGCCGGTTTGGCCTGGACGGTCAAATGATTTCCACGCCAGGATTTGATAAAGCCGAATGTTTTCCAACCGCAAGAGACAACCTCAGTTCCGTTCCGTTCGGACAATGGGGCAAATTGCTCTTTGCGGCAATTGAGCCTGCGTTCACATTCGACGACCTGATTGGACCCATGCGCGAACGCCTTGCATGGCTGCCGCTCAATGAATTTGTTTACGACCCGACCCGGTCGCAAGACTATATAGTCAAAGCCAACTGGGCGCTCTACTGCGACAATTATCTGGAAGGCTTTCACATCCCGTACGTGCATCCAGCTCTGGCTTCAGCAATAGATTGCAAAGACTACCAGACGGAAATCTATCGTTATTCCAATCTGCAAATCGGACTTGCAATCAACCCTCAAGATGCTTTCGACTTGCCAAAATCATCACCTGACTATGGCAAGAACGTGGCCGGATACTACTTCTGGCTTTTCCCCAATATGATGTTCAATTTCTATCCCTGGGGGCTTTCAGTCAATGTGGTCGTTCCGCTGGCTAAGGACAGAACTCGAATCACTTATCTCACTTACCTCTGGGACGAAAGCAAGCTTGCCGTCGGTGCTGGCGCGAACATAGATCGGACGGAAAGAGAAGACGAGGACATTATTTCCCAAGTTCAAAAAGGCGTGCAGTCGCACTTTTACGATCGCGGTCGCTACTCTCCCGACTGGGAGGCAGGTCCTCACCAGTTTCATCGACTGCTGACTGATTTCCTCGCTTAAGCAAAACCGATCCGACTTAAATCGATATCCTCTCTTCAGCCGATTTTCCGGCTGATACTCGGGTGAACCGATTTTCCCGCTGAGACAGATTCCCTCGCTTAAGCCGATCCCAACTTAAACTGACTTCCTCGCTTAAGCAAAAACCGATCTGACTTAAATCGATTTCCTCTCTTGAACTGATTTTCCAGCTGATACCGATTTCCGACCGGCGTTGATTAGGATTCGGTGTCCGGCTCGAAATGTTGTCCAGATAACAATGAAAGATGGGACTACGTATTTTCCCCACTGACACCGACAGATCTGAGGTGTACATTTCGGCTCACAGCAATTCCCCCAGCAGATCCCTCCATTTAATAATGCAGAACATCAACAGAGCAAGAATGAAGCTCCAGCAGGCTTATGACAGCCTGATGCAGCGCGTCACCGAATCCCAATGCTTGTCCAACTGCCTGTCAACGGTTTGTTCGTTCACTCAACCTGGCGTTGCCCTCAACCAAACTGCATTGTCCCATGCCAGTTGGCAGCCGGCCCCAGCTAGAGCGCACAAATGCCAGTGCTGGCTTTGCGAAGAAGTGACAACACTGCATAAGTAGCAGGTGTCCCGGCTTAGGAAGCATGCAACAATTGAATCAGCGTGCGGCGGCCGCCGCATATTCGCTTGCCTCATTCAAAAGCTCGATTGCTGATGAATCGAGTCGCAATTTTGTCGCTGCCACCATATCTTCGAGCTGATTCAAACCGGTCGCACTGGCGATTGGAGCCGTGATGCTCGGGCGCGCAATGAGCCACGCCAGAGCCACTTGTGCGGGCGTTGCCCGGCAGTCTTTCGCCACTTGATCTAAGGCTCTGAGTATGCGGTAGCCACGCTCGTTCAAGTACTTCTTCACGCCCTCGCCACGAGCGCTCTGCGCGAGGTCAGCTTCCGAACGATATTTCCCGGACAAAAAGCCGCGCGCCAGTGAGAAGTAAGTGATTACAGCGACGCCGTTCTCAACACACAAAGGTTCCAGAGTCATCTCATAATTCTCGCGTTCGTACAGATTGTACTCGGGCTGCAAACAATCGAAGCGAGCAAGACCGTTCTCTTCACTTATCTTGAGCGACTGAGCCAATCTTTCGCGGGAATAACTCGAAGCGCCGAGGGCCCGCACTTTTCCTTGTTTCACCAATTGCGAAAACGCATCCAGTGTTTCTTCGATGGGCGTTTTGGCATCATCGATGTGCGCCTGATAAAGATCTATGTGGTCGACCCTCAGCCTCTTTAGCGACTGATCGACGGCTTTCATGATGTACGACTTGGACAGTGATTCCGAGCCAAGCGAAGGGGACATCTTCATCCCAACTTTGGTCGCCACCACTACCTCATCCCTCTTTCCGCTCTGCTTCAGCCATTTGCCGATTATCGCCTCGGATTCGCCGCCCTGGTTGCCGCGGTGCCAAACAGAATAGACGTCCGCCGTGTCAATGAGATTCAGCCCGGCATCAACAAAAGCATCAAGGAGACGAAAAGACGTTTGTTCATCAACCGTCCACCCGAACACATTGCCGCCGAATGCAAGAGGCGCCACCTCTAAATCAGAATTTCCGATTCGTCTTTTCTTCATTTCCCACCTGCCACCGTTTCAAACGATTAATGGTCGGTCATGATAGCAGAACCGCTTCCACCGATTCTGAACCGCCAAATTTGCCAACTGGCGCCGGAACAGTCTTGCGGGCACATATTCGAACGGTCAACGTCAGTCAACGTCAAGAGAATAGAATCTCCTAAATACGCCAGTATTTGGGTTATTACTACAGCGCTTGAAGATACTTATTGAGGTAGCAATGGACTTTCGCGGTTTTAGGCATTTTGGTTTTGTGCTCGTGGTGGCTGCAACACCTGCATGGGCTGCCGATTCGGCGGTGACAGAGGGCGCGGACAAAAACGATTCCCGAGACGTCGCTATGGTTACCGGCGTGGTAAGGGAAACGCACACAACACCGACTAAACAAACCGAGGGTGCCGCTTCACGTGCAGAGTCATCGACTGCAAACGTTCAATCAAGCGGAGCGGAATCGGTGCCTGCAACTGCGGACAATCAGTCCACAGCGTCGATTCAGGCAGGAGCAAGCAGCACCTCAAATCCAATTTCAGGCACCGTCACTCGAACGGTGCGCCCAGGCGAATACCAGCCGACGGCCAAGCAATTGCAGGAGTGGAACAAGCCAATCAAGGGCTTTCATCCCATCAAAAGAATCGTTCGTCCGATCTGGAAACTGCGTCAGGAAGCGATGGAGCTGCAGGACCACATCGTGGCGTTGCAAAAGCCCATGAATGGCTTGCAGCCGGCTTTTACAAGTCTTGAAGGCAAAATGGCTGGCGTCGACATGCGCATGTCGAAGGTAATGGATCAATTGGCAGGCGTCAACGGAAGCCTTTCGCAGCTTACCCAGCAGATGTCGAAAATCGATGACGAGCTGCCGACCGTCGTCACCGGCGTGCGCGAAGATATTCACGAGATGGTCAAAGTCAGGCAAGATATCCAAGAGATTTCAAAAATCAGAGCCGACATCCACCAGATGGGCACGCAAATGAGACGCCTGGAAGTGCCTCTCAAACAGCTACAGGCTCCGATGGCGGCGGTCATCAAGCCGCTTTCCTCTGTCGAGTCGCATGTGTCGGGTGTCAGCAGCCAGATGTCCGGAGTGCAATCGCAAATTGCCGATATGCAGCAAGAAGTGGGCGTCATGAGCAAACAAATGCAGGAATTGAAGGAGCCGATGATGGCTGTTGCGGTGCCCCTTTCCGAAGTCCGCGGCCAATTGAAAGAATTGAATTCATTGCTTTTGACGCTGCTGTGTGTAACGGTGCTCTTCGGCTCGGCCGCCGTCGTTGCTTCATTCGTAGGGTTGGTGATGGCATACCGCCTCAGACACAAATTCTTCCCGACTGAGAAGTCGCCGTAGATAAGCGAAGGCAGGCAAAGTGCCGCAGCCTGTAATATCGACCGGTGCGCGCTGCCGGCGAAGCGGCTTCGATTCCTTTCCGCGCGCCGGCGGTGTTCTCCGCTTGAATTGAGCGATGACATCGCGGTCAAAACTCTTGCCCTCAAAATCCACCGTCATCACAATGCAGCAGGCGCCATCGAATACGACCACCCGCGACAAGAGCATATATATGACATTCCAACACAGCCGTTGGAAGCAACATTCAGCCACATTTCGGAACCAATGTATGTTTCAGCGGTCATCTTCGACACGAGTGCTGGCAAAAAAGATTCACTTCAAGGAGGCGTCCTATGAAACGGCGGAGCGTCCTGTTACTCACGGCATGCAGCTTAGTAGCTATCGCCACCACGATTGATATGAAAGAAGTAGTAGGACGAGGCGGAGGCGGGCCCGCAGGCGGACCAGGGATTGGTGCCGGTCCTGGCGGTGGCGCCGGTAGTGGCGGACAAGGTGGCGGTATGGGCGGCGGTCAAGGCGGCGGTATGGGTCAGGGCGGACACGGCGGCGGGCAGATTCCTCTTGCACCAGGTCATTCGCCGGGTGGTCACGGCGGACGTGACGATGGATCCGGCCCGACTAACCCTGGACATGGCATAAACGACTCGCGTCATGCCGGTCACCACGATGGCATTGGCGGACCGCCCGGCGGCGAACCTCCGGGCGGCGGGCCTCCCGGCGGCGGGCCTCCTGGCGGCGGACCTCCCGGACCTGGCGGGCCTCCCGGACCTGGCGGGCCTCCTGGACCCGGCGGACCTCCTGGAGCTGGCGGGCCTCCCGGACCCCCTGGCGCAGCTGGGCCACCAGGCGCAATGGGACCGGCAGGGCTACCCGGAGCATCAGGCGTTACAACAGGTCCTCTGGGACCGGTTCCGATCGGTGGCGTCGGTCTGGGCACCGGAGCTCTGAGCAGGACAGGATTCCCTGGAGCGCGTGCTTTCCCCACGAACGAGCCATCCCAATTTGGAGGTTTCTTTGGTAACGGCCTTGGTTGGGTTTCAGCATGGCCGGCGTACGAAGGGCAACCACCAGTGTATACACCCACAGCACTGCCCGTGCCTGGACCGGCGCAGTTACTGCGAGTGAGAAAGGGCAATGCAACACCGATTGCGGTATCAGTGAGAAACGTGGTTTCAAACGGGCACACAGAGACAATTTCAGCGCCAATCATCACCGAATACCACTGGTAGTGAATACATCCGGCAATCGACAGACTAAGGAGAACGGCCATGAATATTTCAGGCAGAACATGGGCACTCACGCTTCTCTTAATCGGTGCGTTCCTGACGGCAAGCAGCGCAGATTCTGCTAACGGAGACTATCACCAATCGCCCAAGAATGTCACCTTAAGGGGTGGTGTGAGCGCGAGCATTATGCGTTCGCAGCAGAAGGGTGTTTATCAACCGCAGCACATGCAACAAGGACTGATGCTGCACAAGAGCGCATACGGTTACCACGTCACCAGTCCGATGGGCGAGCGAACAACGATGGTCCCTGCCGACTTCTATCATCAAACAGGAGTTCTCGGACCGGCAAACGGCGGCAATTACACACCGGAATTCACAGCCGGCGCTCGCATGAAAATGAACAGCAGGCAGATCTATGCGCCACAATCCGTGGTGCACACGGATGCGGCCATTTTGAAGCCGGTGGTGATCGGGACTTACGACACGATCGTAAACGGCATTCCGCAAAGAGTGTCCGGTTGCGTAATTATGGAACGACCCGACGTCGATTTGCTTCTGGCACGCGCCCATCAAAGACGGCAGGCAACCATAGCTTCGGCACGCCGGCGACAGTCTTACATGGCGTCACGACAATGGGAGCACCGATATCTCAGCATGAAAGAATCGAAGCGTCTGGCTTCCAAACGAAGTCAGGGCATGTGACCGCTCCAAGGGTTTATTCGAGCGCGGCAGTTCCTCGGCGGACAGCTTTCAATGCTGTCCGCCGGGAATCACTTTTTTGGGTAAATAGTCACTAGCCCCAATACCGTTTCCTTAATTTCTGAGTTTTCGGGGACGGCCCACGGGTAGAGTTATTTTCACTTGGGGCGAAGTGCGGAAGGAGCGATGTTTGGATTTAACCACGAGTGGATAGTTGCTCATCTTGCGCTTGACCCCACG
>DATNRC010000675.1:0-19786 GCA_036703705.1 Candidatus Obscuribacterales bacterium | reverse complement strand
GTTGTACGAAGCGCTGAACAAGGCCGAGATTCCGGTATTCTGGGTAAATAAGCAAGACGAGAAGTCGCGCAAAGACACGCTGGCACAGGCTGCCGAGCCGGTGGTTCTGTCGACGGTGCACAGCGCAAAAGGCCTGGAGTTCAAAGGCGTAGTTTTGTGTGGATTGCCCGCCGAAGGCAACGATGCCGAAGCAAACCGCAAGCTGGCATATGTAGGGATGACGCGGGCCACTGATGAACTTCTTGTCGTTTGCAGACCGGATTACCCATTTCTCGAAGAGCTGCATGCGGCAAGGGCCGCCCCCCCGCCTATTTGATGCGGAATACCGGACCGCTTGGTCGAAACGGCAAAAATGCGCCAGCGGGGATGAGAAATGCGTGTTCGCGTTTTGTAATCACATGATCGCACTCCGCATCTGTGATAATCAAAATCGGTCCGCTCGGCGGAAAATCTCTGGCATTCTCGATGAGGTCGATTCCCGGTTGCAAGACGGTGCCGCCACGACCCTTTATGCGCACGCGGTCGGCGATTTGCTCAGGCGAAATGTAACCCTGATCGTAAGGTGCGGCATCGCAGAAGACGACACGGCAGAACGGCACATCACGAGCAATGCTGTATGATGCAATGGCGCCAAGTGCCTTGCCGAGAAGAATGCGATTCATGGATCCGGACGTGTCCAGCACTACTGCGAATGTCCGCGTCTCACCGGGCACATCACTCACATATCTTGGTCGCGGAATATCCGGCGTACTGGATTGCCGACGGCTCTGGCGGGCGTAAGATCTTCTCTTCTCAATCGGCGGAAAGTGATGATCGAACCACTGCGCAAGCTCCACGTCCCAGGCAATGGGAGCCTGAGACAGAGTGCGAATCTCCTCTACCAAGCCGGCGGGCAACAGTCCGCGCCCGGCAGTTTCGTGAAATGCCAGGCCCTCATAAAGGGCGCGCCTGTAAAAATCGTCAAGCGTCATGCCTTCGACTGCATCCCACCAGCTCGCCGGTTTAGACTTGAAAATGTCACCATGGTCGCCGCACTTTCCGCGCAGAGTGGCAAGCTTTCTGTACTTGCGAAGATCTCTTACGATAATGTCATAAACAGCCTCGACGGATAGGCCGTTGAGCGCATGATCCAACAATACTCCGGGTGGAGGATTACCCACTCCCATCTCCACGAGCCATCCATTGACGACATAGTCACAGGCAACGTTCCACAAATACTCATCACGTCCCTGGCACCGTAAGTGATGGCGCAAGCCGACATGCAAAAACTCATGCGCAAGCACAAAGCGAGCTTCCATCTCATCGAGATTTGCTATGGGGTTGACATAGATTTCGCGCAACTCCGCATTGATTGCTGCCGTGGAAATCTCCTCACGATAGCAAATCTGCATGTCTTCAATGAGCTTAAAACTGGCTGCCAGCGCGCCTAACAGAGGATAGCAATTGACAAACCACCGCCGCGCCTTCTCGGCGTTTGAGATCAGGTGCGCGCCCGAGCCAGCCCCAAAGTACGGCTCAACACCTGCCGCGACGTTGAGGGCGCTGGCAACTGCCTCAGCAAGCCCTTCAGCAAATGCCGTCTCCCAGTCTACATTCTTCCATGAGCCCTGGCGCCAGTTGCCGGACCAATGCTGAGCCTTCTCATAGCCAATCATGTCTGGAGCATCACCATTGGTGCCCACGCCGGTGGCAGGCAGGCGTCTTTCGCGACATAAATTGTCGTACATCCTCTCCTCTGTCGTCCCCGCTATTTCAAAGGCGGCAAATATGTCCGAAGGCGCCTTTCCCACTTTCAGCTCTTTCAACAATCTGTTCACAAAGCAACAGCAGGCTATGTTCCACTCGCGAGGATTAAAAACGAATTTGTGGTGATGTGAGAAGGTCAGATGCAAAAGGCAATGAGCAAAAACAAATGCCCACTCCGCAGGCTCACCTATACGATCGGGCTGGTAGCAAATGCGCCCCGTGCTTCTCACGACTGCCCAGGACGTTTTGGGAACGTATGCTGCCGGCTCCAGATCGACAAATGAAGTCAGTCTGGAAAAGGCAGGATGCCGAACAAGCATGGCAAAACCGTCTGCACGATTTCGCGCCGCTCGCTCCTCTTGTTGTTTCTTCCTGTTCTTCTTTGCCATCTTTCAACACGCAGTCAAGGTTCCCTCTTCTCGACGAGCCGCGGCAAGTCGCGCACTATATCAACCATGAACCAGCCCGGAAGCGAGTCACCGTCTTCACCGCGAGCGACTACAAGTTGCGCCATCTCCAGGCTGATGTGGGCGAGCTCCTTCAATAACCCTTTTGCGTTATGAGCTAACTCTCGCGTCGCATTTGTCACCATCTCTTTGTGCTCCGGCAATTCCTTGATGAGTTGAGCACGAAATGACTGGGCGAGAAAATACAAAACGTCGCGGTCCTGCGGATCGGACGGCCAACGCATGTCGCCTTTCATGATCGCAGCTATTTTGTACTTGCTGCGCAGCTGTTTGACGTACGCCTTGAACTGCGTCGCGTGATGCGGCGACAGGCAGCCATATGCCACTACTTCCAGTGCCTGATCCGACAAATTCGCTCCATACTCATGCAGAGCATCGCTGAGCATGTGCCATGAGCGCGGCGTGGAAAACGGCTCTTCATGCTTCGGTGGTTGCGTCCAGAGATGATCGGGACGATGCTGTATGTAATCAATCACCAGAGAATGAATGTTGTTTTCCTGCGCCCATTCCAGCCAATCGCGCGTCGACACTTTCAGGTGAATATGCACCAGGCGGTTCATCAATGCCGAGGAGATGGGTTTCACAATGGCATTATCCTGCGCGCGGTTTCCGGCACCAATAATGATCGAACCCTTCGGCAAGATATATTCGCCGATGCGCCGTTCGTGTATGAGGCTATAGAACGCCTTTTGCACTTCGTGCGTGCATGCGTTCAATTCATCCAAAAACAAGCAATATGGCTCTTCGCGCGCAATCATCCGCGGCGGGCAAAAACGGCTCTTGCCGTCAATTATCTGAGGCACGCCAATCAAGTCTTCTGCCGCCAGCTGGCTGCCGAGGAGTGACATGCATGGTATGCCAAGCTGCTCAGCGAATTTCTGCACGATTGCCGACTTGCCGATGCCGGGCGCGCCCCAGATAAAAACCGGTCTGACAAGGGCCAGATGGAGCAGCAAATCGAAGAGCTCCTTTTGAGTGACGGTTATGGTTGGATTCATGCCGAGTTCAATCCGTATTGCCAAGTTCAATTTGGGCTAACAACAAAATGCCCAAGCGCCCACGGGCTCAAACTTCTTTCCGTTTGCAGGACTGACTGCCCGTTGCTCGAAGAGCAGCGCCCAGCAAGAGGCCCAATGCGCCAGTCCGCTGCCGACTGCGAGAGGGCGGAGAGATCACTTAGACATCACTGGGAGGTTCGATCTACGTCCAACAATAATTGCCAAACCGGCACGATGTTGATGACACCCGAGTCGACTCGGAAGCTTAGAGAATGTCGAAAAGCTCTCTGTGAAAGGCACACAAACCGATGATGCAGTTTTGGAAGCCATCAGTAAGTTGCCGCAACTGTCTCAAGCGTCGATTCTTTCGCTTCAGGAATTCTGCGCATCGCAGAATGGCAATTCACCTCCGCCACCATCATCCTTGCATTCTGATAGGCTGCACTTAAATATGCAAGGATGTTGCCACCATGATGGTCGCTAACCAATTAGAGCAGGCGAGCTGGTAGCATTGCGCGAGGGCAGCGCAACTTGATCTCCGTAAGCCTCGCCCGCATTGTAGGCGCTCATTGCGACTCGCAACGTACGATAGTTGATCGATTGCAGGTCGAGCGAATCAAGATACTCTTGATTCGCTCGCTGCAGTTTGTTTCTCAGCACCATCAAAGCCGTGCCGGTACTCTCTTTGGAGGCGCATCTTTCATCTTCCACAATTTTCCTTGCCCGCTTCAAGAGAGCATGTGCTGCGCCAAGTCTGAAGCTCCGACGGAGCTTGTTGTCTTTATACATTCGATTGCTTTCAAGGCGCACAGAATTTATGAGCCAAGTCGCAACGTCAATCGTGACAGTGATATTCTCGGCGGTTCCCACGAATACGGGAACATTTCTTGTCAAAGTACGATAACCAAACCAGAAATCGTACCTGGATCCTGACTCTCTCGTTGAAACGTAATAGTCCGTGTAATAGAGCGTACAGGCTGTGTCGAGAATGATGCGAATCCAGGGCTCGAGCCTGAACTGCCCCTCCATTTCCTGAACCTCACTATGCGCGCAGGCATCGCCAAGTTGCTCCACAGTGAGGTTATGCTTCGCCAGCAGATCCATAGCAAATTGCATAGCCACTTCTCGCTCGTGCTCATTCGAATTGCCATCAGCAAGCGCGAGCAGCTTCTTGATTTTCGATGTGATTGATTCTTCTACATGCATACTTCACTCTTTTATGTCGACTGCATATCTCATCGATCATCGCAATCGATGACCACGTCTCAACAGACAAACATCTTGTCACCCGATGAATCTCGTTGCGAGCGAAAAAGAGTTAATTCGGATTTCAAGAAAGTCCGATCGGCGATATTATGGGAACTCAGAGGGTCTGAACGAAATCGCCCTGTACCCGCAAGCAATCTGGAGCTCGACGAGCTGATTCTAAACGTGCAACCAGGCGCTGATTGCGTGAACGGCCCTTTTGTCAAATCAGACCGCAATTTCAGGATTGCTTTCGACGTCCAACTGTCGCGCTGCGCTTACAATGCGGACAACCAGATTGTCCGCTGGTTCTGTACTTAACCACCGCTTCCCATGTATGCTCCTCAAATTTGGCACACTCTGGTATGTAACGACTTTACCGGCACAATGCGGGCAACCAAACCGTGCCGATTACGGGAGCTTGCCAAGCATGTCGCTTATTCTTAGTGCACTGCCACCAAATCTTCCTTTTGCTTCCTGCGGTCACCATTTCTGGTGTCAGATGGCCATTCCGTTTTGGATGCCATTCCGCTGCCACGTCCGGTCTCAGCCGAGCAAGACTATTGGTTACGGAGACCCTCAGCCCGTGACAGAAAGGGCAGCCCTTGCCACTTGTTGTACGCGAGAGTATCGGAGCGCTCCACTCATGATCAGGTCCTTCAGGACATTTCCACCAAACCTTTTCTTTTGAGAACCATAAGTAAAGTCATCCGGCGTGAGAATGCCGTTTTTGGTAGGATGCCACTCTTTGGCGAGTTCAGGATGAGTTACCGACAGCGGTACGCTCGCTGACCATCTGTACCACGGTCTCGTCAGAGATTCCTGGAGGGAAGGACCCACAGTACGACTTTTTCTAACACCAACCGATTCGGATTTCCGCTCCACCATGAACCATAACCCCTGAACGCCATTTAGAATTGCAAAAAATGGCTCGTGAGTTGCGCGGCAATTCGGAAACAAAAAGCTTCAGCTAGCTCGGGAAATCGCGCTGCCAGTGAACTCTCAGGTTACTTCGGAAAGGTCTCTCCAGTCTGAGCGACGAAATCGTTGTAGTTCAGCTCTTGCCATAAGACCGGCACAAGGCGAGCAATTTTTGCATACCCTCCCTCCTGGACCCAAGATAGCTTGCCTGAACTAGATCCTTGACTGACTTCAGGCTCTTCAAATCTGACCTTGGCATTGTGAGTTGAGACAGATTTACCCACGATCGCTCCCTGCATAAACACTCGGCCAGCGGCACTTGAATTTTGGCCCTTTATCTTAACCGCAGCGTTTGGAGCATATATGGTGAGCTTACTAGGAATGGTTGGATTAATGGGTTTGGAAGTGATGTTTACGTCTTGTTTCCCGTTGTACCAAACCTGAAAATTTCCGGCCTTGGAACTCGCGTTTACGACACCGAAACCGCCCAAATCAACCGCAGAGCTGCCTGGAGATGGATTGTCAATGAACAGTTGAACTGGTGGATCTGCACCGTTTGCTGGAATGTATGCTACTCGCCCCTGATCTGAGACACTCAAGGAGCTAATTTGATAAGCACCAGCCGGCACTCTAGCAACACCGGAAGTCAAATTGGACAAGGATTGTCCTGCAGGAATGTCAAAGGAACTTCCTGTGAAGACCAGAGTTGCTGTTCCGGATACGTTGATTGTTCCTAGATCATAAGCCCCAGAAGGAGCCTTTGGAACGGGTGCAACTAACTGTTGCGCTTCGCTTTGTCCTTGCAGAATGGCCTCAGGAACGCCATTCTTTTCTACTTTGGTTGTCGTTGGATCACCATAACTTTGTCCATTACTCTTGTCTTGAAAGCCGTCAACACTTCCATTTGCTCGAAGGTAACCATTGTCAACTTTGGCATCAGCTGTCTCTGTAGATTGCGCCACTACATCTGCGGCATCACCAAGGGACTTGACTACGAGATCACCATTCTCAATTTTGATGCCGCTCCCTTCAATTGATACCGGAGCACCTAATGAAGTCTTACTCCCGTTAGTACCAATGTCACCATCAGCTATCTCAGTATCACTGTTCACTGTCAGCTTGGAATTACTAAGAACGGCAAAATGCCCAAAGAATGTTGGTCCGTTCCCTCCAGTTGGCGCATCTGTCGTCGGGCATAGTGTCACCCGATATACTCGCTTTATGTCAGATGCCTGGCTACCACCTTTGAAAAATGCATGCACTTCAATTGAACGCCACCCGTTTTTGGCAACTGCTGACCACATCCGCTTTTCGGACATGCTGTTGGGTGCAAGTTGAGGATCAAAAAGAATGGTCGCGCTAGTTGCGTCGTCCCTTGGCGCAATGTTTTTGACCACAACTTCTAACCCCACGCGACTGTTTTCGCTGTTTTCTATGTTCAATTTGTTCGGCGCGAGTTCGAACTTATTGTATGGTGGCCCGACGTCAACATCGTCATAAACTGACGGCGTTTTGTTCGCAATGCTTGTGTTTATCTCAGTCATCACGTGGTCTATTGCTGCTTCCGAGACTGTACGGAGCAGTGCGATTTGTCGCGACGAAGTAGATTTGTTTGCAATGGGAATGAGTGATGCGTAGGCTCCCGCCAGCCACATCGTCCCAAGTGCACCAACAATCATCACAGTAACCAAAGAAAACGCCGATGCTGCTCGCTGCTGTGTGCCTAATATTCTTTGTTTAGAATTTCTAACTCGCACGTCAACTCCCTAGCATGCTGTTCCTGAATGAGTACTCGGTTCGAAACCCACAAGTCGAAGATTCCTTGCCGTCGAAACTGCATTTCCGCAATTCAAGGTTTATAATTACGCCTCGAATGAGGGATACGTCACTCAAAGTCGTGGTGTCGCTCATGGTGCCCCCGGGATTCGTTTTGTCAATGAAGTGAAAGACTTTAGGCGGTCCCAGGCCTGTTGTCTTGTCGAGAGGTCCAACAATACCGGTAAGCACTGTTTGTGGAGGATTAACAGGTTGGCGCGAAACGACGTCTTGATTCTGAATGAGGCTGCCGTCATGAACTCCGAGAAAGACAGCTCGAGTAAGTACGTATTCTCCTAATGCTTGCCTCTCAGCACTCGGATCTGGAATTATCTTATAGACTATTGTGTCTACATTGGGTCTGTCACATGTATTAGCTGGAGATGGACACCCGCTCGGTAGCTTGGTAGGCATCCCATTCTTGTCAAAAATGGGCACCTGCAAGATTAGCGTCTGATTGTCTAAACGATATGGAGGAGCCGGCCACATGCTAGGCCAGCCCGCTGGACTACCCGGGGGGGCCTGCCCAGAACCATAATAGGGATTATTGCTAGACGGAAACTGATTTATGCCAGTCCCAGTCGCGCATATGTCACCCACGTTGCGAGCCATGCGGATCTCGCTGCCTAGTCGCTCAAGTACTTGCCTTGCGGCAAAAGTTACATCAAGTTTATTCGTATATCTGTTCGTCCACTTCGCTGACGTGAACGCTAATTCGGTGATTCCGGCAACGGCGATGCCCATGATGACGGTAGCAACGAGCATCTCTATTAAGGACATTCCTAAGGCCAATTTTCCCCTTACTCGCATCGAATTCATATACGAAGTCCTCCAGGATGGATCGCCCCTCTGAGGTTATAACTTCGCTTACCTGCCACTCCATCTTGGGAATTCTCAATCCAGGAAATCGTGACAAAGACATCTCGTCCGCCGTCCGAACGGATACCAAACTTGATTCTTGCGTCTCCCCTAAATCGATATGCCGGACTCAAAGGGTCTGACGACGGTGCTGTCCATTTTAAGTTATCGACATCCAACAAGAGCGGTCTTTGGAGAAAGTCAAAATTCTGCACAACGACCGGGTCATTGGAGTTAATCTTGAAGTAGAGATCTGTGTCCAGGGGTGCTTCAAACACCCCATTCAACCCACTGAGAGCACTGAATTTACTGGCTCGCACTCGTTCCATGATTTCTTGCGCCATCCATGCTGCTAGCACTTGATTTTGAGTACTTGTGGTTGTTCTCATTGCTTCACTGAGACTAGCGGTCATGGCAAGCCCAAAGAGAGCACTTACCGTAATTGCAACTAAGAGCTCCATTAAATGCGCACCAGATGCGGTGCGTTCCCTTCCTTTGTAATTGGTCCTTTTCCGGAACTCTGACATACTGCAAGATCCGCCATTGTTTTCTCGAATCGCCGTTCTCGGGCCGGCGCCTCGCAAGCCACCTGAAATATGCCCCCCAATTTTCGAACAGCACCGGTCTTGAGTGCTTGGGGCGCACACTACCTATGATAATTAATATTGATCTGTCGCGCCTGGCGGTCCGCCATCATTCAACCGCGGCGATGCCTTCGGAATTGACGCTCACGCTCTGGACTTTCCAGCCTTTGCTCACGGTAAAGGTGCCGCGGGCGTTCGGCACCCCCTGTTCATTAAAAGTCACGGAACCGAGAACGGTAACGCCCTTTGGCAGAACGACCTGCTCGATAACACGCTCTCCGTTCTGGATGACGTAGCCGGAAGGCTCGTTCTTCGTGCCAGGACGACCACTGACGGTCATTGCCAATCCATATTCCTTAGATATATTCTTGGCCCGGACGAGGTCTTGAACAAGAAGCAGCGCCGTTTCCTTAACTGCACGCTGGGTCGAGGTCACGTCTATTACCCTGAAGGCGAAGAACGGAATGGCGACGATCATGCTCGCAAAGACGAGCGACTCAATCTTTCGTACGAGCGGCCAGTCGAGAGCAAATCTCGACCCGGCCGAACCGGGGAATGATTGGCGGGCTCCTTCACTTACCGGGCTCGCTCCATCTCTGCCCGGCTCAGGGGACTCACTGCTGCTGCCAGAAGTGCGCTCGTCGCCCGCGCCGGCTTCCCCTTTGCTGCTCTGCAATTGTGCTGTCGGTTCGATTTCGCCGGAAGGATTGTCGCTCATGTACCTAATGGTATCCGCTGTTGCGCGATAGATAACGCTTGAAGACAGTATAGACGCAGAAAACGCAAAAAAACGCCAGATTTTGCCAAGGGGTGGCATTTTCGGACCCTCCCCCAGCTCCAATTTCAAGCTCTCCCGATATCGGAAGAGCCTTAAAGCTCTACCCGTCGGCAAACATTATCAGACCGGCCGCGCAGATCACGACCAGGTAGGATAGGGCATCGATTGCCCGGTCCCCACCTTTTAGGCGCATCCAGTCGGACCCGAACGGTCCGTAGGCGGTATTGTCCAAAGTTGTTGTGAAACTCTTCGGGCGATGAAAGCTTGCCATGTCGCGGAATGACCTTGGGCGAAACCGGCGACATGACTCCCCGCCGTTCAGTTAATGAAGTGATTGCCTCAGGCACTGCCGATTCAAGCAAACTGATAGCCTTGATGGGCTCAAGTCTTTACCAGAAAGTTGATGGGCCAATGAAGGAGTATGTGACTCCATGCTTTTGAACATTTCAAAAGTACGATCGTGGACTACAGAGATGATCGCGACGTTCTATCGTGATTTAACAGATGCATTTTCGCTCAAACAATGGAAAGCTGCATTTGGCTCAGTGTCCAATTTGAATTTGAAGCAGGCGGTTCGCAATCTGCTATGCATCGCGCCGCAAATCCTTATCTTTTACATTGTGCTCTGCCCCAAAGTTTCTTTGCCGCTTTGGAACATTTTTCTCTTTCATCCTTTGAAATTGGAGTCTGTTGCCGTCTCGTCGGTTGCCGGCATACCCAAGAAAGACGTGACCTTTCCGGCCGCTAACGGCGAACGTCTGCATGCGTGGTATTTCGCAGTTCCAAACAGCGGCAAAACCGTTTTGCTCACGCACGGCAACGGCGGCAATATTTCACATCGTCTGCCCCTGATCGAGATTCTTTTGCGCTCGGGCGTATCTGTATTCGCGTTTGATTACCAGGGATACGGACGAAGCTCCGGGTCTCCCAGTCTGGAGAATTTCTGCTCTGACGGGCTTGCTGCATACGATTACATCGCGAAACATGCTTGTCCTAGCCGTTCTAACAGTGGACAAAGCACATCTCAAATCATTCTTTACGGAGAATCATTGGGAGGCGGAGTCGCATGCTATATCGCCTCCAGACGACCTTGTGCCGCGATCATTTTGCAATCCACATTTTCATCTTTGCCTCATCTGGCAAAGGAGAAAATTTTGTGGCTTCGCCTTTACCCTGATGCACTGTTTCCGGCAATATCATTCGACAATGCCGCAGTGCTGAGCAAAAGACACGCACCGACTTTGATTGTGCATGGAGCAGAAGACCACATAATTCCTTGCAGCGAATCTCAGGCGCTCTTTGCCAAGGCAATCCAACCCAAGCAGCTCTGCATCATGCCATCAGTCGGTCACAACGACATCTACGGTCCGGCTAACGTGAAGGAACTTTCCCAGGTGCTCTCTAAGCTTATGGCAAGACTGCATGACGACTCAGAAAAGAGTGTCAGTTTCGCAACAGGGGAGGTTGAACTGAATCACACCGCTTCAAAGTCTATATTAATGGTATATATCTTTGCCTTATTCCAGGCAAACATGGCGATTGATGGCTGCGGTTTTGCTTGAAATCGATTGATTGAACTTTTTCGGCACGGATTACGTATTAGATTGAGAAAGGTTGAGATTCGAATTAGGTGCTAATAGGTTTGCACTTGGGACTGCTGGCGGAGCAACAAAGACAAAACGTGCGCATGACATTGAGTCATGAAGCACATCTA
Organism: Candidatus Obscuribacterales bacterium; assembly: GCA_036703705.1. Lineage (GTDB taxonomy): Bacteria > Cyanobacteriota > Vampirovibrionia > Obscuribacterales > Obscuribacteraceae > DATNRC01. The sequence continues at coordinate 8,660 of DATNRC010000675.1, read as the reverse complement.
TAATCACGCGTCAGCGTTCGTTGATAAACTGCGAATTGCGAAAAGCGGCTTCACAAGCGCGCATACGCAATACATATGGATTAGCTATCTCTGCGCATCTTTGCTGGAGGCATATGAGTCGTTCCTTGTCACTTCAACATTTCCCGATATCCGTGATGGACCTCAACCGATGGTTCACAACAACGACTATTCAGAGGGGAATGGATTATCACCAGACAGGCGCGGTGATATCTGATAGCGTTTCTATCGATATCAACGACGGCATGATGACGGGCTTTGTGCAGGGAAGAAGACGCAATCCATATGAGGTGGACATAGCGTGGAGCGTAAGTAAAAGGGGAAAAGTTCAGCTGGATTACTGTGACTGCTCGTGCCCGGTCGGCGAAAACTGTAAGCATGCTGCCGCCCTTATCTTTTTTGCCATAGGGGCGGACCAAACAAATTCAGGGCCCCCTCTTTCCCGCGATTTGTCTGCATGGGTGTCGCGCCTTGAGAAGTTAACGCAATCCAAGAAGGAGGTAGCGCCGGCCGAAGCACTTATCTACTTGCTTAGAGTGACAGGCGATCGCAACGGCAGAATAAAGGAGTTGGAACCGGACGTAAAGGTCTCGCGATATCTGCAAAAAGGAGGATTCAGCGCATCACAGAAAGACGTCCCACTTTTCAAATTGGCAACCGGCGAAATTTCATGCGCTCGTCCGGAAGATCAATCAATAGGGCGTATGCTCATCGCCACACTTGATCCAATCCATTTTTCATCCAGGTCGGCCGACAATTTCGACCTCGCTAAGCAGCTCTTGCGACGCATGGTCGAGACAGGACGTTGTTTCCTGGAGCATAAAGACAATCCTCCCCTTACGGCTGGTCCCGTGAGGAAGGCCCGGCTCATATGGCATCTGAATTACAAAGGAAATCAATCCGCACAATTGGAGATTCTTGAAGGAGCAGGCGACGTATACTGGGCCTTCGGTCCTGTGTATGTGGACACCAGTTGCTGGCAGATTGGGCCGCTCGATGCCGGGCTGCCAATTGAATTACTGCTTCCCCTCCTGGAATCCCCCGAAATAGCACATTCAGAAGCAAGAATCGTCCGCGAACGCCTGCAGAAGATATTGCCAGGCTCAATCCCCTTACCTTCCGATACGTTGGAAGAAGAAATCCGCGATCAGCAACCAATTGCCTGCCTCACGCTCACATCGCGCGAATGGCTTGGCTCAGGAGCGAATAGCCCGGCTAATTTCGCCGTCCTATCGTTTGATTATGGCGGCGCTGTCTTCAACCTCGAGAACGACTCGAAGGAAATACGCAAAGTCGTCGACAACAAGCTGGTCATCACGAAGCGTGATCTCGCCTTTGAGCGAACGGCAAAAGACCGCCTCCATAAATGCGGATTTCAGAGCTTTCCCAACTGGCATCCGCTCAAGGATAAGCTCGTTTTTTCTCTAATACCGAATACAGTGCCCAGCTGGCTGCGCTTCGTGGAGACGGAAGTGGACAAGCTCCGCGAGCTGGGATGGCGAGTTGAAATTGACGACTCATTTCAATACAAGACAGTGGAGGCGGAAGGCGACTGGACAGCAGAGTTCACGGAGAGCGGTGAATACTGGTTTTCCATGGAGCTTGGCATCGACTTCGAAGGCAAGCGCCTGTCTCTTCTGCCAATCTTGACCTCAGCGTTAAGGAGGGTGCACCCTGGCGCAACACTCAAAGATCTGAACAAGCTGAACATTGACGGCAAGTTCTACGCGCCTCTGCCTGATGGAAGGTGGCTTCAGTTGCCTTTCGAGAGAGTCGAGTCACTGCTCAAAGTCTTGCTGGAGATCTTTGACTCAGTGCCAAAGAAAAAAGTCGACGTCTCTTTGACTCAAGTAATCGATCTTCTTGACGCAGATTTTCTCAAATGGGTCGGCGGCGCTCGCCTCAAGGAGCTGGCTCAAAAATTGGCTCAGTTCACCGGTATAGATCCGATACCCACGCCTCGTGGTTTTGGCTCCGAATTGCGCCCCTATCAAAACCAGGGCGTCGGGTGGCTGCAGTTCCTTAGAGAATTCGGCTTTGGTGGCATTTTAGCGGACGACATGGGCTTGGGTAAAACCGTTCAAACATTGGCGCATATACTTATTGAAAAGCAAAATGGGCGCCTCAACAAACCTGCATTGGTGGTCTGCCCCACGAGCGTCGTGCCGAACTGGGTCAACGAAGCGAAGCGACTGACACCACAACTCGACGTGCTGCCACTGCACGGAAGCGACAGAAGTGAGCGCTTCGAGTGGATACCAGGTTACGATCTTGCTGTCACCAGCTACGCTTTGCTGGTCAGGGACGCCGACAAGCTGAAGTCCGTCGAATGGTCGACAGTGATCTTGGATGAAGCACAAGCAATCAAGAATCCAAGGACTCTGGCTGCAGATGTGGCACGCAGACTGAAAGCTGATTGCCGTCTATGCCTTACCGGAACGCCTGTGGAAAACCATCTGGGAGAGCTCTGGTCTCAATTTCATTTCCTCATGCCCGGGCTTCTGCGAGACGAACGCACGTTCGTGGAGCAGCTTCGCACACCGATAGAGAAATACAACGATCAAGAAAGGCTAAAGCTGCTGAAGAAGCTCATTGCGCCCTTCATGCTCAGGCGAACAAAAGCTGAGGTGGTAAAAGAACTGCCACCGAAGACAATCATGGTCCGCCAGGTCGAATTGGAGGGCGATCAGCGAGACCTTTATGAGACAGTGCGCCTGGCAATGCACCAGAAGGTGCTGCAGGAGGTGTCGCAGAAAGGATTCAAGCGCAGCCAGATAATCATCCTCGATGCGCTTTTGAAGTTGCGGCAGACCTGCTGCGATCCGCGCCTTTTGAAGCTCGAAGGCGCCCGAAGCGCAAAGCAGTCCGCCAAATTGAATGCGCTTATGGACATGCTGTCTCAAATGGTGGAGGAAGGAAGACGCATTCTCTTGTTCTCGCAATTCACAAGCATGCTCGACTTGATAGAGCCCGAGCTGCTCAAGCTGCGAATCCCCTTTGTCACCATTCGTGGTGACACTATCGATCGGGAGACGCCGGTCAGACGTTTTCAGAATGGGGAGGTGCCGTTGTTCCTTATCAGCCTGAAGGCAGGCGGCAAAGGGCTCAATCTCACTGCTGCTGATACAGTTATACATTACGATCCCTGGTGGAATCCGGCAGTGGAAGATCAGGCGACAGATCGAGCACACCGTATCGGGCAAGATAAACCAGTCTTCGTCTACAAGATCATCGCCTCCGACACAGTCGAAGAGAGAATGCTGGAGTTGCAAGAGAAAAAGCGAGTCATTGCCGACGCAATATTCGACGACGAGCGCAGTAAGGCACCGCGGTTCAACGAACAAGATCTGGAGATTTTGTTCGCGCCTTTACCGGAGATTGATGAAAGTGCCCATCAGCCGGTGAAGATTCAAAAGGTCGATTTGCTTGCCCCGATGAAAAACAGCAAGCGACGGGCCCTTATCGCTGACAAAACGGGCGCGACAATCGATAGTCGCAGAATTTGATGGCCCTGGCCCGGCACGGCATAACAGTCGAGGAAATCAAGCACCACATTCAGTTCTAGAAACGGCAATCGCCAGATTGCGGAAATTATTGGAACCCAATTAGATTTGCAGTGACAAGCAGCGCAAGTCCTTATGCCGTCTGAATCTTCGCTGCCTCTTCCAGCCCCAATTCTTCGATCATGCGCTCTCGCATCACGAATTTCTGGATCTTCCCGGTTACCGTCATGGGAAACTCCTGGACAATGCGTATGTGCCGAGGCACTTTGAAGTAGGCGACGCGTTCCTTTAGCCATTTCGAGATTTTCGCAGCATCCGTGTTGGCATCCGGCCGCACCATCACCCACATGGCCACTTCCTCACCCAAGTGATCGTCAGGTATCCCAAATACCTGTGCCTGAACAACATCAGGATTGGTATGCATCACTTCTTCGATTTCCCGCGGATAAATGTTTTCGCCGCCGCGGATGATCATGTCTTTCTTTCGCCCCGTTATGTTTATGTATCCTTCTTCGCTCATAACCGCCAAGTCGCCCGTATGCAGCCAGCGTGCCGCATCGATTGCGTCCTGCGTAGCTTCGGGATTGTTCCAATAGCCGAGCATTACTCCATGTCCGCGAGTGCACAATTCTCCCTGCACCCCCCGCGGTACCACCTCGCCGGAGATAGGATCGATTATCTTGATCTCCAGGCCGGGAATGATCTTGCCAACTGTTGTGGCCCGTATCTCGAGGCTGTCTCGTGTCGTTGTGGCAGTGATCAGCGGCGATGCCTCTGTGAGCCCATACAAAATTACTACCTCGCTCATATGCATTCTCTCGGCCACCTTTCGCATCAATTGCACCGGGCATGGTGCGCCGGCCATAAAACCGCCGCGTAAGTTGCTGAGGTCGAACTCACTGAATTCGGGATGCTCCAGCTCGGCTATAAACATTGTGGGAACGCCGGAGATGTGCGTACAGCGCTCTTTGTCCAGGGCCTGGAGCACATGGTCTTCGTCAAAAAAGGGACAGGGGATGATGACGGTACCACCGACGGTGAGCGTAGCAAAGGCCGAGCTCACCATGCCCCCACAGTGATAGAACGGCATAGGAACACAAAATCTTGTCGAAGCATCAAGACCCATCGCCTGCGCGGCAAACAGCGCGTTGTTCAACAGATTGTGGTGACTTAATGTCACACCTTTGGGAAAACCGGTAGTTCCGGAAGTGTACTGAATGTTGACCGGCTCATCAAACTGCAGCCGCACGGTTCGCTGCTGAAATTCAACATCCGGAACAGAATCACCGTCGCTGAAGACCGATTCAAAAGTGCGCAGCCTTCCTTCCAGCTTCCCTTTCAGATCTTTCTTGTCACCGATGACGACAATGTCCTTGAGCTGCGGCAGACGAGACAGATCGTGAATGGTATCGGGAGCGAACACGTGATGCGCAATTTCTCGCAGCATCGCCAAATAATTGCTCGTTTTATGCGCCGGAATGACAACCAGTAATTTGACGCCTGATTGTTTGAGGGCGTACTCAGCTTCTTGAGTCTTATAGGCTGGATTGACATTAACGAGGATAGCGCCTATGCGCGCCGAGGCAAGGGCGGTTATCAGCCACTCGCAGTTGTTCGTCGACCAGATTCCTATGCGGTCCCCTCGTTCGATGCCCATCCGCATCAATCCCTTTGCAAAGAGATTGACGCGATATTTCAGCTCGTCGTAAGAAAGGCGAATTCCTCGCGGGCAATCGACAACGGCCTCATTTTTGCCGCGTTCGGCAACAATAAGGTCGAAATGCTCACCTAACGTTCGACCGAGAAGGCCGACGGTCGATGATCCATAGTCGTAGCTGAGCGCAGGCTGCCGAGAATCAGTCACCAGAGCAAATTCAAACTTTATGGAGCGGGCTACATGGGAAACGCTTCCGCGCCACCCAAAATCAGGATTTTATCAGTTGCCTGCCGGTGGAACCTGAATGGGCGCTCCTTTTGCAGCGTCCCGGCATTTGTTTTGGGCGCCGCGGTTTGACGCGCAATCTCGGCCACAGCGTGTTTGACCGCCGGATCTTGGGCCACAGGAGCAACCGGAGAAGAGACGCCGCTCACCAGCCGATCTAGCCCGGAATGATGCGCCATTGCCGGCATTCCGAACCCCAGCACCATTGAGAGCGCTGCCGCTGACAGGCAGTTTTTCGATTGGAGCAAAGCTTGCATTGATAGTCCACCCTTTCGCCAGGACGAGTATAGATGTGCCGGATGTAAATGGAAACCATTCTTTAAAGGGTTTAAGAATTCGGTACAATGATTCGTAACTATCTACACCGACGGGCTAACCGAATTAGGACACCAAGAGAAGCCAGGACGCAATTTCCGCATGTTATCGGTCTTCCAGAGATACCAGGAGCGACCAGTGCCACCAAAGACGAGACTAGCCCCGGGAAGTTTCCTCGCCCTCGCGCTCTTCTTTACAAGCTCAACAATTTCCCTCCAGCCTGGCTATGCCGAGACTTCGCGCCTCGACCAGATGCACGCGCGCGAATACATCAACCAGGGGAATCTGCACTTGGCCCGGCGTGAGTTCCAAAAGGCCATTGACGCATATACGGAATGCCTGCTGATAGACCCGCGCAACCAGACAGCAAAAGACAATATCGTTGTCGCACACAACACCTGGGGCATCTGGTATTTCCAGCAGAAGAAATACAACGAAGCGAAAGCTGAATGGGAACAAGCGCTCAAGCTCAGTCCCACTGACCGCGGCGTAAGACAAAATTTGCAAGTGCTCAAAATGACGCTGGCGAAGCTGGGCTTGACCGGCGAGGAACAAAAAGCATCAGGTGGTGGGGCAGACAAGCCAAAAGAAGGTGAGCCTCAATCACCGCCCTCGGCAGTCATGATTTTGACCCCCGGGCTGAAGCAATCGGTGAGCAGCTCTTCTTCGTCCGATGCCGGCGCCAGCACAGGCGGTGCGGAAGTTAAAGGGAGCTCGGCCTCTTCAACAACTTCATCGTCGAGCTCATCATCCAGCTCGACGCCCGCTTCATCAAGCGCCTCGTCAACACCGCCGTCATCCGCATCGGTGTCCGTTTACACCGACACGACGCCCAGAGCCACCACTGGCGGTGGTTCATCTCCAACGACGCCGCCTGGTGGCAACATAGAGTCCAGGCTGAGCGCGATTGAACTCAAAATTTATGGAAAAATGCATGACGAGCAGCCAGTGCTCAAACGGCTCGAACGCCTTGAAATGGACACCCATGGCAAAGTGAGGGTCGGTACGATCCAAGAACGCATCGAAAACCTCCGCCAGAGTTACGGTCTGTAGGAAAGAAATGAGCGACCAGACGGCACACACGGAACGCATTGCTCGCGAATTGATGGACAAAGCTTACGAATACCTTGGCACAAACGATGCCGGAAGAGCAAAGAAGCTCGGCAAAAAGCTATTGAAAATGCGCTTCTCCGGCGGTTATGAAGTTCTAGCCCGCGCTTATGAGCTGGAGAATCGACTCGACGCAGCTATCGCTGTTCTCGAGGAAGGAGTGCAGACCGTTCCCCAGGTGTGGTTGCTGTGGCAGCTCTTGGGCAACTACTACTCAGACGACGGTGATTTCGTGAAGGCGGAGCATGTGTACAATCAAGCGCTGACTTGCCCCGGCGTCGATGTTTCATCCGTCAATTTCAACAAATCAATCGCCTTGCACCGCCAGGGACGCAGCGATGAGGCTATGGACGCCCTGGATCAAGTCGACAGCGAAGCGCTCCACTGGCCGGGGCTGGCATTGAGAGTGGCGATTTTAAACGGACAGGGTCATTTCAACAAAGCAAGCGACCTGGCAAAACATCTGATCGAGCGCATCCTTGAGTCAGAAGAGCTGTTCGATCGTTACACGGTGGAGCTGGCAGGGCTTTTGACGGAGCTCGGTTTGTCAATTTGGCGCTCTGAGGATGATCCGGAAACAGCAAAAGGCTGTTTTCTGCAGGCACTGCGCTATGTGAAGAACTTCCCGTACGCCCTCGCCATGCTCAGGCAGGCAAAAAACGAAACCTCCCCCAATTCCAAACTGTTCCATCTCATGGTGCTGGGACATTGGTACGAACCCCTGGAGGAAGGCTCAAATAAATCGCCGAAGTTCTATTCCTTCTTCGAATGTGTAGCCGATACCCCGGAGGAAGCACTGGAGCAGGCGCGCGAACTGGAGCCGGAGCAGGTAAGAAACTCTCTCGTCATTGAGGAGTATAAGGAGATTTCGCCTTATGCCGACAACCTGAAGGGAGTGTATTCCCGCTCCGGATACACGTTTTTCGAGGAAGAAGCGTAAGCTGCTGTTCCCTCGATCGCCCATGCACCTTTAGGATCGAAACAATGGCCTGATTACGGAAGGTTCCGGAATTGGCTAAAAGCATGCCGAAACAAGTTTCCTGATCGATCTCTTCAAATGAGCTTCTTACTTGTCCTTTCCAGATAAGCTTCCTGATAGGTCTTTCTAGATAAGCTTCCGGATAGATCTCCTCCTCCAATAAGATCTTGGCCTACAGGAGGCCAGAAAACAATTCGATATAAGGTCCTTTTTGGACTCATGATTCCAGTCAGTTGCTCGTTTTAGGATATTTCAGGAAATTTTCTTCAAATCCCTCCTAATTCGGTCCGAACTCTCCGTTGAAGGCAGTGTCGGAACGAGAAGGAGTACCAAAAATGTTTATTAGAAGCGAACAACGCAAACAACCAGCACAAGTTATGAACAAGAAAGACTTCGGCGGCTGGTATCAGGTGGAAACCAACATGGAAGGAGTCGGTGTTTTCCAACCGCTTCCTGTGGATCGTAATGCCCTGATCAGAAAGCGCGTAGCTGTTTTCCACGCCACGCAGAGCAAGACCGAGGTTCATGCCGAAGAAAAGGCAACTCTTAAGAGCAAAACTCTCCACACACCATCTTTCCCACTCATACTCAAGGCTGCCTTCATCTACGTCGTTACTGGCGGTTATTCAATCTAACTTCCTGAGCGTTCCGACAATTCGCTCATATGAGAGTCAGCAGATTAACTGCTGGCTCTTTTCCGTGTAAGGCTCTTCCGATATCGGAAGAGCCCTCGACCCGCGGTTCCATCACCCAATTGGAATCGGAAGAGCGCTGCACCCCCTTGCTCCTTCAC
>DATNRC010000674.1:0-5360 GCA_036703705.1 Candidatus Obscuribacterales bacterium | reverse complement strand
CGGCGGCTCTTGCCTCACGGTCCAGCCGCTAAGAAGCAGGCTGCCGCTGCCGAACTTCCTGCGGTCAGGCACCGCCCCCGCCACTTTGAGCCCGACCATTCCCTTGCGATCCGCATATACGAAGTATTGAGGGTTGCCGGAATAGCTTTCCAGGGCCGAGGTGAATGACGCCCAGTCGTGTGCCTTGTTCAACTTCCACGAGGCATCCAAAAGCGCAGACGTGTTGCGAAATCCTGTCCAGTTGAGCGCTACGCCGGTGGTCTCGTTCTTGACCAAAAGAGGTCCGTGGCGAGTAACCAGAACTTTGTGCAGGTAATTTTTTCTGAAGCGCACCTTTATCTCTTCGATGACCTCGGTGACATTCTGCCAGCCGTCAGCCGTGCGGTACTTGTTGGGGAATTGCGTGGAGAACTGCTCCAGATAAAGGTCCTGAACATCAGCTTTGGTGTTGGCGGAGCCCCAGCTTATATGGTCGTTTCTCCCGGCGATTATTCCCGGCACACCGGGTATGGTGGCGCCGCAAAGATGCAATGTGGGGCAAGACAGGGAAATCAGATAATATCGGTCGGGCTCGGTCAATTCGCCGTGCTTGTCGCAGGCGAGCATTGCTCCGCGCGTGTCCGAGATCTGTGGCGCGATTGCAAAGGCGCTGCTGCCGAAGCGCGGATCGATGCGGCGATTGATGAGGGAGCGATCGAGAATAGATGCGATATTCAGGGTGGCGCCCGGTTGCGCGCTGACGGCTGTCGGCTTCAGCGCTTCTTCAAAAACAGTGGTGGCAATGTCCTGCCCCGCGCGATCGACTATGCGTTGCCTGAGATCGTCAAGACGCCAGGACTCGTCCTGCTCATACTGCAGGTACTTCAGGATGGCCACAGTGTCCGCAGGCATCCATGGCCTCGGTCTGTAACCGAGAAGGGCGAATTCGAGCGGCAAATTCTTCACGTTTTTCTGAAGATATTCATTCACGCCGAGAGAGTAAGCATCCAGATAAACGCGCACGTCTTGCGACAGCTTGGCCAGCTCCTCTTTGGCCATTCTGTTGAAGCCGATCGTGCGCATCAATTTGTCATCGGCCAGGCAAGCGTCGCCAAAGACTTCGGAAAGCTCGCCCAGAGCCGTGCGGCGCAATATGTCCATTTGGAACATGCGATTGATGGCGGTGGCATATCCCTGCACCATCCACAGATCTTTTTCAGACGATGCTTCCACGTGCGGGATTCCGCGATCGTCAAATTTAACTACCGCTGAGCGGCTGAGCGCATCAAGAGTGATCACTCCGTCAGTGACGGGCAGCGAGCGCTGCGCGAGCCACCATCCGCCGATTGGTGCCGCAAGAAGAATGAAAACCAGGATTATCGAGAATATTCTAAGCACCGAGGCACCATGCTGGCTGAGCTGCCACCCTGGACGATTGTCATATCGTCAAGCAGGAGCAAATATGATCGTCGACAATTATAGGCCGTTAAGAGCGATGCGGTGCACTCGTCTGGGCGCCTGGGCAGGAGATTGGCGGTTGGATAGCCGATTGGCCTCGTATTTTCGGGCCTTTGATACTGAATCAAAGATTCACAAAGTGTCCTTATTTTGCAGCTTATATTAGGAGCCCTTACGGCGCCGTTTTTGGCGTTTCTCTTTCTGCCAAAAAGCGCTTTACGAATGCGGCCACTGATTGGAATTCATTCTCCAGTTGGCGGGCCGCTGCTTGTGCCGGTTCCCAAGAAGCTTTCTTGGAGGCCTGCTCCAGCTCCAGGCTCCAGCGCGTCAGGTCGTGCGCGCACAACACTGCGGCAAGTCCCTTGAGTTGGTGCGCCACATTGGAAAGCTCACGGTCGTTGCGCGTCTCCAATTGCAAGTGCACTGTTTCCAAGAGTTCGCTTGCCTCGGTGAGGAACATTTTCAAGATGTCGATCAGGTCCTCCTCGCCATAGAGATTCTCCAGTTCCGTCAGGTCAAGCGGCACTCCATCTGCTTTCGCCTCGGGCGCTCCATTGGGCTGGCTGACCATCGATTCTTGTTCCCCTAAAGTATCTTTGAAATGTAACCCGTCGGCTGTAATTCTGGGAAGCCATGTCTCCAAGATGCGGTGCAGATGAAAGTTGCTCACGGGCTTGCTCAGGTAGTCGTCCATGCCCGAGGAGAGGCAGCGTTCGCGGTCTGAGGGCATGGCACTGGCAGTCATGGCGATGATTGGCACATGCTTACCTGTATGCGACTCGATTTCCCTTATTGCCATGGTTGCTTCATATCCGTCCATCTCGGGCATCTGGCAGTCCATGAAAATCATGGCGAACGGATGGCGCTCCAAGCTCTCTACGGCTTCTTTGCCGTTGTTGACGACAACCACATGGAGGCCGAATTTGTTGAGCTGCCGTTCGGCGAGCTGCTGCAAAATAGGGTTGTCTTCCGCAAGCATGACGAAGGTGTCGTGCTCGAGAAGCCCGGGCAACGAGCTCCTGTGAAACCGCCTGTTGATTTGCAGTGCAGCAGCGTCTTGAGGGGGTTTCTCCTTTACTTCGCGCATGGCCGGTCGCACAAATGAAGAAGGTTTGCAAATGGCGTCAATCAAATGTGCCCGCCGCAAGGGACGGGCAAGACATGCAAAAACGCCCTCATTGGTTGCCCGTTCCATCTGCTCGCGCTCATCGAATGACGAAAGCAGTATGACCTTTCCTGCCGTCTGCCCATGCTCCTTTACGATCTGCCGCGCAAGATGAAATCCGTCGTAACTGTCGCTGGTGGCATCAACGATTGTGAAGTCAAAACGGCTGCCTTCGTTTCGACTGGCAAGAAGATGCTTGCGCAGTTCCTCTTCATCTTTCGCTTCAATTGGTTTGACGCCGATTGTCTCCAGGTAAGCAGTGATGATTCCGCGTGAAACCTGTGAAGGATCGGCAACGAGGACGCGCAGCTTTTGCCCCGACACATCAAGCTTATGCTCGCTTTCAAGCACCTTTTCGCGCAAAAGCGGCACCGTAAACCAGAAAGTGGATCCTTTGTTCTCTTCGCTGTGCACGCCAATCTCCCCGCCCATGAGCTCGACAAGGCGCTTGCTGATGGAGAGGCCCAATCCGGTGCCGCCGTATTTTCTTGTCGTCGATCCGTCCGCCTGGGCGAAAGGTTGGAATAAGCGCTTGCGTGCTGCTTCAGAAAGTCCTATGCCCGTGTCGGTAACTTGAAACAAAACCACTGCCCTGTCCTCGGTCTCGCGGAATTTCGTCGCTTTGATGAGCACTTCACCGTGCTGGGTAAATTTAATCGCATTACTTATCAGATTGAGAAGGACTTGACGCAGCCGTACCGGGTCGCCCTTGAGGAATTGAGGAAGAGTAGGATCGCAGAAAGTCAATAAGGAGAGACGTTTTCGTCTTGCCGTCGAAGCCAGCCAATCAGCGCATCCTTCCACTATCGAACGAACGCTTAAGTCAATGACCTCCAGCTCCAGGCGGCCGGCCTCCATCTTGGAGAAGTCCAAAATGTCGTTGATGATCGTTAACAGCGATTGCCCGGATTCGCTTACGATTCTGACGAAGCTCTGCTGCTCCGAGCTCAACGGCGTATCAAGCAGCAATTCGGCCATACCAAGAACAGCGCTTATCGGAGTGCGCACTTCGTGAGAGATGTTGGCTACGAATTCCGATTTGAGCTTGGATGCTTCGAGGGCTTCGTCGTACGCAAGCTCCAGTTTGTGCGTGAGAATCTCGAGCTCCTGGTTGACGGCGGCAAGAATGCTTACTCGCTCTGCCAGGTCTTCGTTCAGCTGCTTGATCTTCTCTTCTGCCGCTTTCAGATCGCTGATGTCCATAAGCAGCCCGTTCCATAAAGTGCTGCCGTCGGACATCACTTCCGGGCTTGATGAGGCGCGGATCCACTTCACGGCGCCGGAGCGCGTAATCACGCGTCCTTCAAATTTGAACGTGGACAGGGAGCGAATGGATTGAGCCATGGCTGTGTCGATGGCCACTTTGTCGTCCGGATGCACGAGCGAGAATGCCACCGAAGCATCCTGCTCGATTTCAGTGTGCTCGTATCCAAGCACTGCCCGGCAGCTCTCGCTCACAAAGGGAAACTCATAGCTTCCGTCGGCACGCATCAGAAATTGGTATATGACGCCGGGAAGGTGGCGGGCAATATCGGTAATGCGGCTGCTCACATCAGCGAGCTCTATCTCCGCCTGGCGTCTTGCCGTGACGTCATGAGCTACTGCGTAAATGAGCCCTTCTTCAGGACGCGAGGTGGCGCTCCACAATAACCACTTGACGGAGCCGTCCTTGCAAATATACCGGTTTTCGAAAAATTGAACGTAGCCGCCTCTGAACAGTTTTTCCCCCTCGGCAAATGTTGCTTCTCGATCTTCGGGATGGACGCGCTCTATGTAAGGAGTGTTGAGCAGCTCTTCCATTGAATAGCCGAGAATGTCGACCCAGACCGGGTTGAGGCGCTTGAAATAGCCGTCGAAGCCGGCGATGCAAAACAATTCTCGCGACAGCTTGAAATAGATGTCTGCTTCCTGCAGCTCTTTGGTTCGTTCTTGTACTGCTTGTTCTAATTCGTTTCGCACTCTGAGCAATCTTTCCTCAGCCAGCTTTCGCTCCGTGATGTCTTGCGAGAAGACAATTACACCTTGAATGTTGCCGCACTGATCTTTGTATGGGATTTTGTCGGTTTGCAGCCAGCGCTCGGCACCGCTGCTGGTGTGAAACGGCTCGATAATGCCGAATTTCGGCTGGCCGGATTCAATCACTTGCCAATCGTCCAGGTAATAACGGTCTGCTTCGTGAGGATAGAGGTCGTAGGTTGATTTGCCGATCATTTGTTGCGGCGTGAGGCCGACTGACTCAGCTGCCGGCTTATTCGCTCTTAAAATCTTGTTTTGCCGGTCTTTGTACCAGATCATCGCCGGCACGGAGTCAAAAATGATCTGCTGCTCTTGCCGCTGCCGGGCAATCAAACTTTGGAAATGCAAACGCTCGAAGACGTTGCTCAAATGCTTGCTGAGCTTTTCAATCCCCTCTAAAAACGCCTCATCCGGCGCGCGGTTGACATTGTCGAAGAACTCAAAAACGCAATGAACCTTATCCCCGTGAGCGATAGGAAATGCGAAGCCGGACTGGAGTTTGCTCTCTTTAGCTGCTGATTGTCTGAAAAACAGACGCTCGTCATTGTACCCAGGCATCCATACGGGACCCCCTTTCTCCCAGGCCCGCCCAATCAGCCCTTTGCCTTTTTCGACCTTCAACGACAGGCTGGCATTGCGAAATTCGTCGGCGCTAATCTGGGAATAGAAAACATCAGGCGAGCAATAGAGTCGTGTGCCTTTATCGTCGGGTAACCACACCTGGCCGAAGGGCCATTGGCGG
>DATNRC010000673.1:0-3356 GCA_036703705.1 Candidatus Obscuribacterales bacterium | reverse complement strand
TATCACTACAGAGGCTGCCGGAGTTGCCGGAGCTCCATCAGCTTCTCGCTCAGGCGATGGAAAAGCGCGGAAAGCAGTTGCAGCTGACCTGGCGCGACCCCAATTCGCAGATTCAATTCACTCTCGAGGTCTTGTGTCGCCACTCCGGCGGCGAGCCAAAGTGGACGTTGTACAGCGCAAACAAAGGACAGCGCCAGGTTCTGTTTGACTACAACTGCATCGACGTGCTGCTTGTCTACAACCTGATGTGTTCGACGTGCTCAGGTAATGTCAGCAAAGCAGTGCAGATTCAGACACAAAATAGATTGAGCGCGATTCAGCCCACCACCGCGCAGTTTCCCGAGCTGCCAAAACCGACGCCATGGGACAAAAAGGCGTCCGAACAAGAGGCGCCTCCATCAACCGAGACCCCGCCTCCGCCGCCTCCGCATTCGGCGCCGACCCCACAATCGGCACCGCCGCCTCCTCCCAAACCGACCGTACCGACATCCGGAAGTCTCGCAGATTTGTCGATATCTGACCTTTTGATCAAAATAACAGCAAGCGATGTGACCGGAAAGTTGGAAGTGCAAAATCCGCAGACCACAGCCGTGGTCTATGTGCAGGACGGCGCACTCGTCGATGCCACCGTATCTGATGCAGTAGGCGATGATGCGATAATTGAGCTGCTCACCTGGAAGGAAGGGCAATTCACATTCGAGATGCGCACGTTGAGAAACAGAAATACCGTCCGCCAGGACATAAAGTCTTTGCTTGCTCAGAGCGAGCAATTCGCCCGCCATACCAAAATCCTCAAGGACAGAGGTATGCGCATTACATCGATTCTTGTGCCGCGCGATCCCAATTTGACGCAAGAGGATTTCGTCGAGCGAGTCTCGTCGGACTGCCCAGTAGATCTGCAGATGATAGCGGAGTTTTATCTCAGCCTTGATGGTGAAAAAACGGTCGAACAGTTGCAGAGAGATTTGCCGATTTCGCGCATTCAAATGATTCACATGATTCACCACCTCGTTATCCATGGCGTTGTGGACATCTCCAATGAAGCGGCGAGACAAGAAACGTTATCGCTGGCCGTCAAACCAATTGATACGGCCGCCATCCAGGCTGTAATGATGAGCTTGCGCAGAGTCGACACCGGGATGTTCCTTTACCCGGCATTTCTCTACTTCCTCGAGCAGGAGTATTTCCGCAGCTACCGCTCACGAAGCCCATTTTCCGTGATTGTCTTCGAGATGCGGGTAG
The DNA here is from genome assembly GCA_036703705.1 of Candidatus Obscuribacterales bacterium. GTDB lineage: Bacteria > Cyanobacteriota > Vampirovibrionia > Obscuribacterales > Obscuribacteraceae > DATNRC01. The sequence continues at coordinate 2,114 of DATNRC010000673.1, read as the reverse complement.
CCAGCAACGTAGACGGAAAAGTAGTGCGCCGCGTATTGCCGACCCCGGCCATCGTCGATGCGGCTCTGCGTATCAACCAGCTGAAAAGACATCAGGATTTATTGGCTCATTATGATGCATACGATTACGCGCTTCTCTTGCCGAACACAAAATCGGCAGGAGCGCGCATATTCGGAAATCGCGTCCTCAAGACGCTCACCGACCGGCCGCTCGCCGAAACCAATCCGCATGAGCTGTCGCTTGCCTTCGGATGCGCTTCCGTTCCCGAGGATTTTGTCGACCTGAGCTCACTTTTGGCCGGTGCCGACCTGGCCATGAGTCAATCTCGGGCCAAAGGGCAGCCGCTTGTCCTCTACCAAGACATCAAGCATCTGGTGCGCTGATAAGTAATGGAACCCGCGCCTTGAGAGATTGTGCGCCAATCGTCTCTGCCAAAACTTCCTTGATTCCCTTATAGACCTGGCTGAGCTCCTCGTCAGTTATGCAATAAGGCGGCATCAGGTAAATAGTGTTGCCCAAAGGGCGAATCAACAATCCCGAAGCAAGAAAACGCCGGCGCAGCACTTTGCCAAGAGAGTTGAAGTAATTGGTTGCGGCATCGGACACCACATCGAAGGCGGCAATAGTGCCGCAAAATCGCACGTTTTCCAGCCCAGCCGCGTTGATGAGCCAGTGGTTGAACCACCTGCGGTGCCGCTCCTCCATTTGCCTGAATGAATCCTCATTCTCAGCGAGAAGCTGGAGTGACGCTACAGCAGCCGCGCAACTGATCGGATTGGCGGTGAATGAGTGACCGTGGAACAACGTATGGGCCGGATCTTCAGAGAGAAATCCCTTGTAAATCCGCTCGTTGCATGCAGTTACAGCCAGGGGAAGAAAGCCTCCGGCAATTCCTTTGGAGAGACAAATGATATCAGGAGCGGTATCAGATTTGGCTAAGGCAAACCAATCGCCCGTTCGTCCAAACCCCGTCATGACCTCGTCATAGATCAGCAAGACTCCATATTGGCGGCAGAGATCTTGCACGCTCTGCAGAAACCGAGGGCGCACCATCCGCATTCCGCCAGCTCCCTGAACGAGGGGCTCGATGATCAAACCAGCAAACTTCTCAGCTTGCTGTTCCAGCTTCTCTCGCAAGCAAGAGAGCGCATACTCCTCTTTCTGCTCCACGCGCTCGTCGCCCTCGAATGTCCAAGGGTAGGGAACGGTATCGACATCGAAAAGGACAGATCGATAGCTGCCCCAGAAAGGAGACGAGCCGCCCAGCGACATCGCTCCCACTGTATCGCCGTGATAGCCGCCCTCGAATCCAATGAAAGCCATTCGCGACAGCCGCCCGAGGTTGTGCCAGTATTGCAGCGCCATCTTCAACGCCACCTCTACAGCCGTCGAGCCATTGTCAGAGTAAAAAACGCGCGTGAAATCGCCGCCCAAAAGCTCAAGCAAGCGGCGCGCGAGGTTCTCAGCCGGCTCGTGAGTAAAGCCGGCGAAAATCACGTGCTCCAGATTGAGCGCTTGCTCGTAGATGGCGCGCGCAATCTCAGGGCGGCAGTGTCCATGGACATTTACCCACCAGCTGGAAATGCAGTCGATAAGCTCCCTTCCGTCAGCCAATTCGATCTTGACGCCGCGCGCCCGCACAACCTTCAAGGGCGCAGCCTCTGTCTGCATCTGCGTGTAAGGGTGCCAGATGGGGTAAAGATCTTGCTCAGCAGTCATTGAATCGCTCCAAAGTGAGACCAGAATCGAATCATGCAAATCATACAAAGTTGCCGAATTCGCGCTCAAACACGGCGGCCAGCGATGCTCGCGAAAGATCGTGCAAGCGCTCGATTTGCGCAATCACCGGCACGCCGCCAAAATGCTCGATGGACCGGCGATTGTCCTCGTTTGGCTCACCATTGAGAACGATGCCGAAGATTTTTATGTTGCGCGCATTGAGAGCCTCAAGCGTGAGCAGCGTGTGGTTGATTGTGCCGAGTTGAGTACGCGCCACGACAACCACGGGGACCTGAAGATGCTGCATCAGATCAAGCATCGTGTGCCTGCCATTCAAAGGCACGAGCACCCCGCCTGCGCCTTCGACAATGAGATGCTTTCCATAGGGCACCGGC
>DATNRC010000672.1:0-2732 GCA_036703705.1 Candidatus Obscuribacterales bacterium | reverse complement strand
GCCAGATGAGCGCGAAGATGGCAAACAGGAATGCCAGGAAGGCGATGAGAGCGTAAAGCCCCCGTCTGTGGCAGCGCTTGCCCTTCTCATCCGGCGGGCATGGCGCAGGCGGCTTGGGCGGGTCAGGCGGGCAGGGTGGCGCGCACTTGCAACCGCAATCCTTTGCGCAAGCGCAGGTGCGGCGGCAAGTTTTTCCGCAGCCGCAAGTACAGCCCGACGGATCGGGATTGGGAGCAGGAGCGGGCTTCTGCTTCACCGACAAGTGCACATCGACTCTCAGCTCGTGCTGATGGTCGCGCCTTGCGGCATCGCCTGCTCCTTCCGCCGAGTCCACCGTCATGCTCAAAGAAGCAGTCGCCTCCTTATGCTCGGTGGTGGCGACATTGCCCATGCGCTCGAGCGCTTCCTGCGTGCCCAGAGCGCCGAAGCGCTCCAGAATGCGACGATATTCCGCATTGCGGGCGGCGTTTGCCGCGTCGTCCTCAGGCTTGGGCTTGGGGCCATTGTCGGGAAGGGGCTTGCCTTCGCAGCGCGCCTTGCGCTGACGAGCGGCTTCGCGAGCCCCTTTCAGGCAGCTCTCCACTTGCCGCCTCGTATCATCGAGCGCGCCAGAGTTGTCGATTACGCGGTCTGCCAGCCGCGCCTTCTTTTCTTGCGGCATCTGGGACTTGATGCGGGCGCGCACGTCGGCCTCGGTTTGAGAGCCGCGCGTCACGTCAGCAAGAATGCGCTTTACCTGCTCTTCAGGATCGACAAGAACGGCCCAGATTTCGTGATACTCGCTTTCAAGCTGCACTTCGAAGAGCAGCGGAACGAGAACCGCGACACATTGCGCCTTGTCGTGGCTGGCGATACGCTCCCTGGTCATGCGCCTGATCGCAGGATGCATGATTGCGTTGAGCTTCTTTCGCGCGTCCTCGTTCGAGAATACGATGGCAGCCAGCTTCTTGCGATTGATCGGGCCGCCGGGCTTGTCGGCAAGGTCTTTGCCGAAACAAGCAAGAACCTGTTCGTATGTTGGGTTCGGGCTGTTCAAAAGCTCGTGCGCGAGATGATCGGTGTCGATCACCGGCACTCCGAGCTGCTCGAGCATTTTCCCGATCGTCGACTTGCCCGCTCCGATCGACGAAGTGATGCCGATCCGGTACGGGCCTTTGCATTCGCCGCTTCGGGCGCGCTTACCCAACGTTGTGGATGTAGAGGTGCTCATACCAGAATCTCCTCTTCAGCACGGGCTGAAGCAAAAAACCCTCCGCCGGCACAAAAGTGCAGGTGGAGAGCTTTCGGAAGCTTCTACTTACAGTTAGAGAGGTGTGTTAGGGACGTCTGCTAGTTAAAGAGAACGATATAAAGACGTAAAAACAGTACTTACTAAAAGACAACGATTTCAAGATCATTAGAAACTGTTTTGTTTTACGCCTAGATAAGCGGTTCTCCACCAGAAAAACAAAAAGGCTTCTCAGAACTTGAATACAGGTGTTTATGAAAAACACGCACAAGAAAAGCCAATTCATCGCGCAAACTGGGCCAGATCTTCACAACCGCTCGTCGCCATCTCCTTAGCCGGGGTTAAAGTGTTCAATTCCGTTCCGACCAGCATGAACGGCGGCGAATCAAGGAGTCTGTAACCAAAATGGAAAGAAATGCTTTTCGCTGATCACTAATGTTGTCCCTTTGATTCGAGTACAGAATCGCCCTTATGTCAAAAGTGACATAAGATTTTTGTTTTTCTATGTCACTTTTCACAAAAATGGCCGTGTATAGGTGGCATTACCTTCAAATTTATGTCAAATATGACATAAGTGCAAGACCAGCGGAGATGCCCGCGTCTATTGATAAGGATTCGCGTGCAACGCAACGATCCCACGCCGGTTTGGAACGTTGTTGCTGCGCCGCAGCGACTGTCGCGCCCGGACCGCTTTGTTTGTTCCGGGCGCCCCAAACGAAGTGTTCCAGCGCCGCGAGGAAACGATGCCAGCGCCGCGAGGAAGTTTCCCGATACCGCACCGAAACGTTCAGCGGTAGGCGTTGCTGTTGTCTCTGCGGAAGTGCAAAGCCTGTCTAAAGCACATGAAAAGTGTAGTTCATGTCAATCCAACGGCAGCCGAAAAACACAGCAAGTACGATCGCCAGAACGATCCAAAACCACTCCATATAAGTCATTTGCTCGGGATCTAACATGATCAGTGCCTGTTCTTCTTGCGCCGGATTGAGGCGGGTATAATGGTTCGACGCTGTTCGATACGAAAAGGATACGAGGATGAGCAATTCGCCGCAACTATTAGGTATTTTACTGTGTGAGCGTGTTCTGCAGGATGTTTTAAGAAGAGACGCTATTTCGCTCATCAACATCCACAACGGCATTACCTCGCAGTCGTTTCCCACTCTCATACCGTTGATATACGCATTCGCTCAACTTTCGGCATCGCCTGTGGAATTCAATTACCAATTCACAATCTCTGATGCCTCGGGCAATGCAATTGCTGCTTCACCTCTGGCAAAAGTGGAGCCTCTTACTGAAGGGCAAAGCACGCACAAAGTCATAAGCGCTTTTACGGGACTGGTTTTTAAGTCGGAGGGAACATACAAAGTCACGCTTGAGGTGGGCGGCAAAGAAATAGGCAGCCTGCCGTTTCAGGTCGTCAAAGCTCAAGCCGAGGTGCTGGCCTAGCTAGTTCGTACTGAAAAACAGGACCGGAAAGCCCCGAGCGGTGGAAATGTCAATTGCGCTT